>NZ_BCVS01000197.1:0-532 GCF_001591865.1 Lacticaseibacillus pantheris DSM 15945 = JCM 12539 = NBRC 106106 | reverse complement strand
CTTATGCTCTGCTTTCTAAACGGCCTGCTGCGCTCTCTACAAAAAAAACCTCCGCAAGCGGAGGAAAGTTTGGGGGAACTTTTTTGGGGAGTGTAAGTTTAGGTTTGAGATAGGCTCATGCCTCTCTACATGTATATAGTACCAAATCTTACAAGCAGTGCACCGCAACTTCCATAAGGATATTTTTTATTTTGGCGAACTTTATAACGTCTTATTTATATACATATTAGTTTTTATAGAAAACACGAGACGTTTCTGTCACGTACACCAATCAACGTTGTCAGCGCAACGTTTACTGCGGCAACCGTTGGGCTGTCTCCACCGGGTGCTTCACCATTTAATGTTCCATAATAATCACTTGCGAGAGCAGCCGTGACCAATTATTGAGCATGATGACAAGTGTACAAGCGGTCTAATGTCGTCTACGCTCGCGCGTAATCCCCGTAGTGAAAATGAGCTACGCAAGGCGGAAGACGCCACATAAGCATCTCTAACCAAAAGGCCAAAACCGGGCCTTTCGACATATTGGTTG
>NZ_BCVS01000196.1:0-535 GCF_001591865.1 Lacticaseibacillus pantheris DSM 15945 = JCM 12539 = NBRC 106106 | reverse complement strand
GTTGCACCCCGGCAGTGGTTACCGCTCCGACCCCACACGCCTCCGCTCACCGGATCGACCGACGCGGCCGCACGCTATTGTGGAAGTCACGGCGCAGGGCACGTAAGCCGCAACCCAAAATTACGCTCAGGGGTCCCGCCACATATCGATGGTATGGGGTTACCACTCCGTCTCCGCTCGCCAGCCCGACTGACGGGGACTCAGATTACCGTGATTATATTACTGCGAGTACACGACCACTCCGTTCCATACCTACTTGCGGGGTTCATCAACACATAGCGGTAGTACCGGATTATAACTTCTCTCTCAGGGCCTTCATCTCATCAAGGCCGGTCGATATAGCACAGTGTTGTTGTCGTATTTACGTCTGCGAGTGCGAATAAAGAGCCTCGCCCGCTGATCGGGATGGTTGGTGTTGTTTTCGCCAACTTGGATTGAGTTATAGCATTACATTGCTTTCATTGGGAAAATTGTTGTTATCAATAATTTGTGTATAAATTCGTTCGCACGTGTGGTTCTGGCCGGTGGGGGTGCC
>NZ_BCVS01000195.1:0-539 GCF_001591865.1 Lacticaseibacillus pantheris DSM 15945 = JCM 12539 = NBRC 106106 | reverse complement strand
GAATCGGCTCGGTAGCTCAGTCGGTAGAGCAATGGATTGAAGCTCCATGTGTCGGCAGTTCGATTCTGTCCCGCGCCATTCATTCGCGGGTGTAGTTTAGTGGTAAAACCACAGCCTTCCAAGCTGTTGTCGCGAGTTCGATTCTCGTCACCCGCTGTATTCAATGAATATGGGCCTATAGCTCAGCTGGTTAGAGCGCACGCCTGATAAGCGTGAGGTCGATGGTTCAAGTCCATTTAGGCCCATTGAACTAAATATCACCATGGAGAAGTACTCAAGTGGCTGAAGAGGCGCCCCTGCTAAGGGTGTAGGTCGCGCAAGCGGCGCGAGGGTTCAAATCCCTCCTTCTCCGTTGTGGCCCGTTGGTCAAGTGGTTAAGACACCGCCCTTTCACGGCGGTAACATGGGTTCAAATCCCGTACGGGTCATTAACAATGCATCATGGAGAATTACCCAAGTGGCTGAAGGGAACGGTCTTGAAAACCGTCAGGTCGGTTCATGCCGGCGCGAGGGTTCGAATCCCTCATTCTCCTTTATAA
>NZ_BCVS01000194.1:0-540 GCF_001591865.1 Lacticaseibacillus pantheris DSM 15945 = JCM 12539 = NBRC 106106 | reverse complement strand
GTTACACCCCGGCAGTGGTTACCATTCCGACCCCACACGCCTACGCCCACTGGTCCGACCGACGCGGCCTACCGCTATGGGGTGAAAATTTGACTCATCGTTGATTGCCTAATTACCATAATCAGAACGTGTGGCCTGGCAGCAAGGTGGATTGGTTTGCCCGGTGTGCAAAAAAACACCATGCCAGGTAGGCATGGTGGATTGGAAGGGGTATGTGGGACGAATAAACCGAGAAATGGAGGTGCATAGTCCTCTAGTTGGTGGTAAACACCACACCGCTTCCTCGTTAGTCGTGCGTAGGGAAACGAGTTGCACCCCGCAGAAACCGACGTATAAGCAAAACCAGACAAGAATCCAAGTGCGGGATTCTCGTCTGGTCTTACTTATACTCTGGTTTCTAACCGCGGGGTTCCGCTCTCTAAACGAGCTCCGCAGGCCAGAAAGCGACGTATAAGCTACTAGCACCAAAGGCCAAGTACGGGGCACTATATGGGCGGTCAACACCACACCGTCCCCGCGTTACCTTTGCTTATTGAAACG
>NZ_BCVS01000193.1:0-550 GCF_001591865.1 Lacticaseibacillus pantheris DSM 15945 = JCM 12539 = NBRC 106106 | reverse complement strand
TACCTACTATCACAACCACGTCTACAGGCAAAGCGCCTCCACCCCACCGTCACTTTGCTGGCCCCCGCTCTTTGCTCCGATTATGAGTAACGACTAAATCAGTGATTTGCCGAGCTCATCAATGCGTACAGGTAGACCGTGGTCTAAGTTTTGAGATGCACACAACGTTACCTGAGACGTGATTTCAACAGTATCATGAGCCCATGTCGATTGGACCGGTGAGCGGAGGCGTGTGGAACGCAACCGTAACCATTACCGCCGTGTATCGAGAACCCGCGGGCGGGGTTTGGGACGGAGATTAGCGCCACGAGCCGTGACTTACACAGTAACGAGAGGCCGCGTCGGTCGAGTCGGTGAGTGGAGACAGGTGGAGTCGGAATGGTAACAACTGCCACTATGTCTCGGAAACCCGCGAGTGGTATTTGGGACGGAGGTGTCGCGCCCGGAGACGTTACCTATACAGTAGCAAGAGGCCGCTTCGGTCGGGCCGGTGAGCGGAGGCGTGTGGGGTCGGAATGGTAACCACCGCCGGGGTGCAACGTTCTTATGG
>NZ_BCVS01000192.1:0-554 GCF_001591865.1 Lacticaseibacillus pantheris DSM 15945 = JCM 12539 = NBRC 106106 | reverse complement strand
CGAGTTTCCGGTGCGACTTGGAGCCTGCCCGTACTTGGCAGGCCGGCTCCAAGCTCGTCGCGTTCTAACGGCTAAAGCCGTAAGAACGTTACACTCCGGTAGCGGTCATAACTCCGGGTTCAGTCGCCTCCACCCCACCACCACTTTGCCGGCACCCGTTAATTCGGGAGTGCCTATTTAGGTGGATTAGGCGAGCAGCATCCACAATTTGATTGTGTTGAAGGATTTCGAATAGTAGAAGGGTGCCCCGTTGACCAGAGCTACGTGCTAGGTCAAGTGTGTTCATCTAGCATGGTGAAGATAAAAACGATTGATTCGTGGCAGTTTAGATCAGTAGCCCTGAATATGCACTGCGTATCATGATTTAACTTAGACAGCTTAGAGGATGTTTGAGAGCCAATGATTGAAGTGTTGATGCCAATTGTATCCATGATAGTAATATGCAGCAACTATTACGTGTATGACTAACTCCCATTTTATGACTTGGTGGATGCCAGGAAAGCGTTGGTGTAGTGTAGGCCTCGTCCCCAGTAGTGGGGTTTCTACAGTAGCGT
>NZ_BCVS01000191.1:0-560 GCF_001591865.1 Lacticaseibacillus pantheris DSM 15945 = JCM 12539 = NBRC 106106 | reverse complement strand
AAGCCCGGGCTTCACCGCCGTAGCAGGTTACGCTCCAGTTTCTACCCGCGGGGCTCCGCTCTCTACAAAAAGTCCCCCACAGCCATTCTGTGAGGGACGCGAATTTACGGTTATATCGTATATCGCGGTCTCACAGTAAGTGTGGTTAGCACCTGCGAGACCGTTCGGGAAGCTCAAAAGACAGTCTACACAAATGCGGTGGTAGACCGTGATGATGAACTGAGGATGTGCATACGTAATTTAAACATGTGATTTTCCTCCATTGCTTCCGATGGGACAAATTTATCAGAGTTATTCAGAACTGTCAATTGAACATTTACTCGTCAAACGTCTAAATCCCAACCACAGCATGAATTGGAGGTTATGAGATATCCTGCTAACATGTAGTTAATATCTATCACCGGACGTACTGATATGATAGTGGTAATTGACCAAATTATCCATAAATCCGTTCGCAAGCGCGGCTCTGACCGGTCGGGGGTACCGTGGTTTTTGGAGCCGACTGGGACTTGAACAGTGAACATCCACCGTTGGTCGTACTGGCGTGGTGGTGGAGGTTG
>NZ_BCVS01000190.1:0-573 GCF_001591865.1 Lacticaseibacillus pantheris DSM 15945 = JCM 12539 = NBRC 106106 | reverse complement strand
CCATAATATTCTATCAAACATAGGCTGCCATGTAAAGATGGACCCTGTAGGACTCGAACCTACGACCGAGCGGTTATGAGCCGCCTGCACTAACCAACTGTGCTAAGGGTCCATGACTCAACCTAATCGCGGCGGGGGGGATCGAACCCTCGACCTCCCGGGTATGAACCGGACGCTCTAGCCAGCTGAGCTACACCGCGAAAACCTAGAACTCAAGAGTTCCAATCGGGAAGACAGGATTCGAACCTGCGACCCCCTGGTCCCAAACCAGGTGCTCTACCAAGCTGAGCTACTTCCCGAACAATGCACCCAGTAGGAGTCGAACCTACAACCTTCTGATTCGTAGTCAGACACTCTATCCAATTGCGCTATGGGTGCATATTTAATTGTCTACCAACGGATGTTGGTAAGCGGAAGACGGGATTCGAACCCGCGACCCCCACCATGGCAAGGTGATGTTCTACCACTGAACTACTTCCGCATATTGAGTCATCAATTATGTTGGCTATGAACCCTTCCGGATAAGTGGCCCCCTGATTAATCAGAGGGCCAACCGCACCAACTGGAATTCAT
>NZ_BCVS01000189.1:0-580 GCF_001591865.1 Lacticaseibacillus pantheris DSM 15945 = JCM 12539 = NBRC 106106 | reverse complement strand
TTGGCCAAAGAAATGTTGCCCATCGTGGACAAGCCAACCATTCAGTTTATCGTTGAGGAGGCCAAGGCTTCCGGAATTGAGGACATTCTGATTGTTGAAGGCAAGCAGAAGCGTTCCATCGAGGACCACTTTGACTCCGCACCGGAACTGGAACAAAACTTAGCGGCTAAGCACAAGGATCGCCTGTTGGACATGGTTAAGTCCACGACTGACATCGGTGTGAACCTGTTCTTCGTGCGTCAGCCATACCCGAATGGTCTGGGCGATGCCGTACGTTTGGCTAAGTCCTTCGTTGCTGACGAGCCATTCGTGGTGATGCTTGGCGACGACTTGATGCGTGACAAGGTACCGCTGACCAAGCAATTGATTAACGAGTACGAGGACACCCACAGCTCCATTCTCGCCGTTAAGCGTGTCCCTCACGAAGAGGTTTCTGCGTACGGCGTTATTGACCCTAGCGACGAGGTTAAGCCTGGGCTGTTCAACGTGAGCCGTTTTGTTGAAAAGCCGGCCGTTGAGGATGCACCTAGCGATTTGGCCATCATTGGTCGTTACCTGCTGACACCAGAAATCTTTGGCA
>NZ_BCVS01000188.1:0-605 GCF_001591865.1 Lacticaseibacillus pantheris DSM 15945 = JCM 12539 = NBRC 106106 | reverse complement strand
GGTCCGACCGACGCGGCCTCACGCTACTATAGAACTCACGTCTCCAGACACGACGCCTCCACCCCACCACCACTTTGCTGGCACCCGCTAGTTCGATTTTCAGCAGATATAATGTTCTAACATTTAGTATCTAAGTCACAATTCCAAACCGCCATGCCTAGTCACCATAGAGTAAGGGGAACTACCTAACGTTGGTTGCACAGGGGCAACAGCTGGATCTGCCAAACGAGTGATTACGGTACAGCTAACACGTCGTCCCACCCAAGCGGTAGGAGTACGCGGTAATGATTGTCCGCTCTCCTGTTGATACGGCTGTACTCTCAGTAACTGTGCTTTGGTACGGAGGCGTCGTGTCCAGAGACGTATTTGTGACGACAGCACTGGGAGAACGAGGCCTTGAATACATGGGGTCTCCTACACCGAGACTTTGTTGGCAACTGCAGCTTCACATCGTGCGTTATCCGCCAATTAGCGGGAACCCGCGGGCGGGGTTTGGGGTGGAGGTGTCGTGTCCGGAGACGTGGTTGCTGCGACCCCATAGCGCTGTTCGAGCGTAGCGAGTTACGGCGGCAATTCTTTGAGACCGCGATTTTTGACGTGTACCC
>NZ_BCVS01000187.1:0-727 GCF_001591865.1 Lacticaseibacillus pantheris DSM 15945 = JCM 12539 = NBRC 106106 | reverse complement strand
GTCCCAAAGGTCACCCACGGGTTCCCGTTATGTCGTGGCAGTACTTACCATTACGACCTCACATGCCTCCGCTCACCGTTCCGACCGGCACGACGTCTCGCTACTAGTGCAACCACGTCTCTGGACACGACGCCCCCACCCCAAAGGACACCCGCGGGCTCCCGACGCATAGTGGCAGTGGTAACCATTCCGACCCCACACGCCTCCGCGCACCGGTCCGACCGACGCGGCCTCACACTACGGTAGCAGTTACACCTTTGGGTACGGAACAGCCGTCCCAAAGCTCGCTTACGAGTTACCGGTAGTTGAGCGTGGTTGTCGTTAACTAACAATTGTGTTGATTTTTGCAGTGCACCGTTGATACAGTTTCAGAGTTATCAGTCATTCTATGATATGCAAGAACTAGTTATTCTAAAGCCGCGGGACAGTTTAAACGTATTTCATTATTACGGCAGTTGTCATCAAATGGTGTATGTGTGCTACTACGGAACATTATCATTCGCTTATTATCCCGGGTTTGTCGTAGAGAATGGTTTAATAATTGATAAATATGTTGGCGTTAACGGTTCTATCGGGTTGGGGAAATTTGTTGTGTACCAACTTTCTGGGCCGGATTGTTTCAGATTCATTCGTTTTCTTCCCCGTTTTCTTCTCCCACTATTGGGAACTAGCGGACGGTCTTTGGTGGGGACGCGGCGCGCACGGAGACGTGGATGCAATATAGTGT
>NZ_BCVS01000186.1:0-1058 GCF_001591865.1 Lacticaseibacillus pantheris DSM 15945 = JCM 12539 = NBRC 106106 | reverse complement strand
GATTGTCGCGGCGGCCACTCAATTTGTTAAGTCGCAGACGTCGATTAAGTCGGCATACCTACCATACCTGGCGGTTGGCATCGGTATCGTGGCTGGGCTGGCGTCCGTAGCCATCACGCACGACACTAACTACCTCGCCGGTGCGGTCCAAGGCGCGGTTACAGCAATGGGTACAAGCTGGGCAGTGGACGCGGTCAAGCCAGCGGCAAAGTCAGTCGCTACTAAGGTGACTGACGCTAAGCAAGCCAAAGCTGATGCAGCACAGGCCCAGTTCGACGCGGCAGTCGCTAAGGCGGTGGAGGCCAAGCTAGCCGCTACGCCAGCCAGCGATGCGGCACCAACACCAGCACCCGCTGACGGAGGTGATTCCAGTGCGGCACAAGTTTAGCAAATGGCTCACGGCCGTAGCGGTAATCGTTGCGGCCTTTGTTGTGGGCACGGGTGCGGTTAATAGCACCCACGCGGCGAAGACGTACGGGCCCGACTGGTCGAAGTACCAGGGCGCATATGGCACCTACGCACGTAAGGACGATAAGTTTGTGGTATCCCAGATTGGCGGGTACTACAACGGGTCATTCGTTCCACAGAGCACGTACCCAACGCAGATTGCTAGTGCGACCGCTGCGGGTAAGTACGGGCAAACGTACATCTATGCAGAGTTTTCTACGCGCGCACAGGCCGATGAAATGCTGGCCTACTACCTGCCAAAAGTACAGACGCCAAAGGGTTCGGTGGTGGCACTGGACGTAGAGTCTGGCAGTCCAAACACGGACGCAGTTAACTATGCTCTGCAAAAGGTCAAGGACGCGGGCTACACACCATTGCTGTACGGCTACAAGAGTTTTCTGACCGCACACCTCGACCTAACAAGCCTTGCGAAGACGTGGCCGTTGTGGCTGGCAGAGTACCCAGACTACCAGGTTCGGACGGAGCCAGACTACAATTTCTTCCCGTCATTCGATAACGTTCAGGTATTTCAATTCACGTCCACTGCCAAGGCTGGTGGGCTGGACGAGAACGTGGACTTTAACGGACTGATGTCAAGTGGCTACAATGGG
>NZ_BCVS01000185.1:0-1095 GCF_001591865.1 Lacticaseibacillus pantheris DSM 15945 = JCM 12539 = NBRC 106106 | reverse complement strand
GGCGGAGCACCGCCGAGAGACTGCAGTGTGTACTGATTTGTCCGCAGACAGATCGAGAGCAGTGGTGTTTCAAGAGGTGCATTTGTCTGCTATCGTCGAAGTATCTGTACTTGGACTTTTGGTGATAGTACCTTAATACGTCGCTTTCTGGCCTGCGGAGCTCGTATCAATAAGCACAGATAGCGGGAAAGCGCTGTAGCTTCCCACAGCAAGTGAGAGGAATAGCTCACAACCATACAGAGCTGATTTCAACGTTGCTCAAGGCTTTGTCAGCGTTACCCAACTGAACGGCTTTTGACCACGATACCCGCCAATATTACCCGAAATGCACGAATGAGGTGGTCATATCTGTCCGCCTAATGTTATGCTATTTGATGAGGAACCGTTTGTTTTCATCCGGTGTTTTCCTTTTTCAGTCAACAATATTTCAATTTCTATAACTGGAGTCGGTGGGGTGACCGACTGAACCTTGGGGGTGTTAATCAATGATGGGAGCTGAATTTCGCCGGTTACGACGGCGTGAGGGCGCATCGTTGAAGGATGTGGCTGGCGGCGTGGTGTCGCTGGGCGCTCTATCGAAGTTTGAAAGTGGTACGGCTGACGTGCCCATTAATAAGTTGTGCGTCATGTTGGACCGTATGGGTGTGAGCTTACAGGAGTTTGTCAGCGGCTTTGACCCGTTGGTTGGTAATAGCAATAGCCTCATGCCCACGGTGAACAAGTTGAGTGCCCAACGTGATGTGCCCGGACTTAAAGTCCTAGTGATGATGGCCCAGGAACGGTACGTGCGGCGGTGGACGCCCATCGACTTTCAGCAACTGGTGATCGCCGCAGGGGCGTACTTTGCGTTAACGCAGGACAACTTGTTGAGCACGGAGCAGGAACAGACCCTGTCCACCTGGTTTAGCCCCCAGGTGCGGTGGACGGAGGCGAACGTGGTTGCTTTTCGTTATGGTTGCGTACTGTTATCACCACTGGTTTGTTACCAAGTGGCAACCCGTTTGTTTGGTAAGGTGCACGCCGTATACTCGGTTAACCACTCGCTTAGTACCGCCGCCTGGGAAGCCGTGTTGAGCGCGGATTTGACGTGTACCC
>NZ_BCVS01000184.1:0-1165 GCF_001591865.1 Lacticaseibacillus pantheris DSM 15945 = JCM 12539 = NBRC 106106 | reverse complement strand
CTAGTATAGCCGTTGTGCGTGAGTCCCGTCAGGTCAACGTTGCCATCTAGCCCACCAGCCTTGTAGGTCGAGGTGAATTGGAAGACGTGCACGTTGCTATATGAGGGGAAAAAGCTGTAGTCTGGCGTCGTCCGAACCTGGTAGTCCGGATACTCTGCCAGCCATAGCGGCCAGGACTTAGCCAAGCTCGCTAGATCTAGCTTACCGGTCAAGAAGCCCTTGTAGCCGTATAGCACGGGCGTGTAACCTGCGTCCTTGATACGCTGGAGCGCGTAGTTGACCGCATCGGTGTTAGGCGTCCCAGATTCGACGTCTAGCGCCACGATGGACTGCTTAGGCGTCTGTACCTTCGGTAGGTAGTAGTCCAGCATAGCGTCCGCCTGTGCCCGCGTGGTGAACTGCGCGTAGATGTACGTGTGGACGTACTTTCCGGCCGCAATTGCCGAGGACACCTGCGTACTGTACGTGTATTGTGGGATAAAAGTGCCATCATAAAAACCGCCAATCTGGCTGATGACAAACTTATCGTCGGAGCGTCCATACGCCCCGTATGCTCCCTGATACTTAGACCAGTCGACACCCTGTTCCCGCTTGTCCGCGGAGACGGTCGCCAGTTGGTGAATCGACGCTGTGGTCGACTTACTAGACTGTACCAGCGCCGCCGTCTGTGTCTGTGCGTGTGTGTCGTGGGTGCTATTAACCGCACCCGTGCCCACAACAAAGGCCGCAACGATTACCGCTACGGCCGTGAGCCAACGATTAAACTTGTGCCGCACTGGAATCACCTCCGTCAGCGGGTGCTGGTGTTGGCGCCGCGTCACTGGTAGGTGTAGCCTGCGTCGGCATAGCGGCGACCAGCTTGGCCTCCACCGCCTTAGCGACTGCCGCATCGAACTGTGCTTGCTCCGCATCAGCCTTGGCTTGCTTAGCGTCCGTCACCTTAGTTGCGACTGCCTTTGCCGCTGGTTTGACCGCGTCCACTGCCCAGCTTGTGCCCATTGCTGTAACCGCGCCCTGGACCGCACCGGCGAGGTAGTTAGTGTCGTGCGTGATGGCTACGGATGCTAACCCCGCGGCCACCCCAATGCCAACCGCCAGGTATGGCAGATAGGCCGACTTAATCGACGTCTGCGACTTAACAAATTGAGTGGCCGCCGCGACAATT
>NZ_BCVS01000183.1:0-1193 GCF_001591865.1 Lacticaseibacillus pantheris DSM 15945 = JCM 12539 = NBRC 106106 | reverse complement strand
ACTACCACTATAACAAACGGTCTATACAAGTCAATATTGACGCGGCTTAGCAACCGCATTAACAAAATGCACCGAATATTTACCGAATACTATAGTAGTAGCTAATAATCTGACATCCACATAACCATACAATGCCACCGCTTTCGCGTCAAACAAAATTGCTAAATAGCCTCCTTCATCCGATCACTTCCATGTATGGAGATTACCCAAAAACAGCGACGCCGACTATATCGGTATCGCTGTTTTTACTCATACCGACCACCCGGCTTAACGTCGTCCGGCGTGTAGTCATCCTCGCGTTGCTTGCGGATGATGATGTCGCCACTACCTGGCCACCGGTCGAGCATTGGCCGCCATCCCCGGTACTGGATGAAGATTTGTGTGTGTTGTCGTACCATCATCACTAGATACTCGACCAGCTCCCAATCGGAGTTATCGTCTATGGTCATGAGCGGTATTGAGCGTCGCCGGGCTTTAATGCCGTGTGGCTGGTCGTCCATAAAGAAATTGATGGTGTGATTCCAGCGCTCGTTTACCACCCACAGAGTGTAGATGTGGTGTGCCTGCTTTTTAAAAGTCTCGTCGATCCGCTGATTTAAAGTCTCTGCTCGCTGATTTGGTGTCATATGCTCACCTCCATGGATGAGTATATACGAACGAACGTTTGCATGCAAAAACTGCAAAAAAATAGCCCCACCCCGCCGTTAAGCAGGGTGAGGCTATGAGCATAAATCATGGATACCGCGCCACGCCGCTAACGCTGTCTGACCCGCAGCGGGAAGTGTCGCTATGCCCTTACGACGCTAGTCATGACGGATTTCCTCCGTCGCGCAATTATACTACCGGAACGTGCCCAGTGCCGCGCCATTGTCGCGCACCGCTAGGTAGTGAGTCAGTCCATCGCTCGCGTGGTATGCGATGTAGACATACTGACCGTTGCGTACCCAGCCGTAGTAGTGGACAGACTCACCGCTGTAGTAGCGTGCACCGGTCGCACTGTATCCGGGCCAGTACCATACAGAGAGTCCGCGATTGGCGGTAAATGTGCCATCTTCTGCGTGGATAGTCCATGCGCCGTCCTTGTACGTCGTGGACGCGCTGGTGGCAGGCGTCTGCGTGGTCGCCAGAATCTCGACGTCCGCGCGGTTAGCCCAGCTCATGATGCCGCCGAGTAGTACCCGCGTTCCGGAGAT
>NZ_BCVS01000182.1:0-1448 GCF_001591865.1 Lacticaseibacillus pantheris DSM 15945 = JCM 12539 = NBRC 106106 | reverse complement strand
GGCACCGTTGGACTGTCGAGGGCTGGGAAGGTATCGCTACCGTCCGCCTTCCAGGCCCCATAAGTGACTTCGCCCGTCACAATGTTTACCGTGGCAGTGCGACTGTAGTTGATGGTGGCCGTCTTGGAATCGGCCATCTTACTACCGTCGTTACCGTTGACGTAACGCACGGTTTCCGTGGCCGTCCGATTCAGGTTATCCTGGTCCACCCCCGCGGGGTACTTTGGCCCCACTGGGTTCTTCGGGTCAACGAGTGTATTTGGACTCTTCGGGTCCGTTGGTACGACCGTCATTGTCGTTGGGTAGTAGTAAACCACCAAGTTAACATCCACCGCCGAGTCGTCTATGACGGCCTTTACCACCTCTTGGTCTGGTGTGTAGCCATCTAGCGGTAGACTCTCTACATCTTGGAAGGAATCACTACCGTCCGCAACCCAAGCACCATAGGTAACGGCACCCGTCGCAATGTTCACCGTCGCCGTCCGACTATAAGTTATAGTGTGCGTATAGGAGTCGAAAACCTTACTACCATCTGCCTTTTCGTAACGAATTGTTTCTGTAGCTGATCCATTCAGGCTGTCATCGTCAACTCCCGTAGGATACTTCGGCCCATCGGGGTTCAGCCGGTCAATCGGAGTTCCTGGCGCCTTTGGTCCGGTTATTGCCGGGTTCCCATAAACAGGTCTTCCGGGTTTAATCGTAATTTCTGTTGGGAAATAAACCAAGTTAACATCTTGGTTTTTCGCAATATCGTGGTCAAAGTTTTGCACAGTGCTGGTTCTATCAGTGACTAACACATAACCGCTAATCGACTTATCAATGCTACTGTAGTCAATCACCGCATCGCTAGCACCCGTGAGCACAACGGTATCCCTTAATTTACGGTCATACATGTCAAGAAAGTTAACATTAACCGTTTGTTCCTGACCAACATACGTAACGGTGGCTGGCTGTGTCGGATCTGTCGGCTTCAGCACCCAACTACCATCTGGCTGTTGCGTAATTGTCCCGTTATTTGACGTTGGTGTGTAGCCAGGCACATTCGGTACAGTCCCCGTTACCTTCGTCGGGTCACCAGGATCGGTCGTATACTGCACTGGTGTCCCCGGCTTGCCATTCGGTGGTGTCACCGTGTAGTCACCATTTGCGGTGTACTCCAAGGTCACCGTCTGGTTGGCGGTATCATCATCAAAATTCGTGGTGCTCTTACGACCATCAGTCGTCAGCGTATAACCATCAACCACGTAGTTAATGGTCTTGCCATCGCTGTCTTTGGTGTAGTCAATATTGCCATCGCTAGCACCCGTAATGGTTACTGACGGCTTGACATCAACCGTGTCATCACTGCCGTCAACGAACTTCACCGTCACCGTCTGCTCGTTGGCCGTATACGTAACCATCGCCGGTTGCGTCGGATCCGTCGGTGTCAGTACCCAGCTACCATCTGG
>NZ_BCVS01000181.1:0-1450 GCF_001591865.1 Lacticaseibacillus pantheris DSM 15945 = JCM 12539 = NBRC 106106 | reverse complement strand
CATAATGATTTTAGGAGGTTATCATGACGAAATATTCTAGTGAATTCAAAGCTAAGGTGGCTAACGAATATCTTCAGGGTGATATTACTTATCAAGCACTCGCCAAAAAATATCACGTTGGTAGTAAATCCAGTGTTGAGTGCTGGGTTGCGTACGCCGTACAACACGGTCTAGTGTCCGTAATCGTAGAGCATCGGGCTTTTCGGCACTCACAGGAATTTAAGCTTAGAGTGGTAGAATATGCGGAAACACACGAGGTTAGTCAACACCAAGTGGCAGTCCATTTCGCAGTTAGTGATGATCAGGTCGATCACTGGTTACGGGAGTTTCGCGCGAATGGTGCCGCTGGCCTAAGAACCTTGCGGGGAGGGTTACCGTCAATGACCAAACACAAGCAGCACAATAAGGATCAGAGAAAAGTTATGGCCACGCAACTGGAGCGAGATCAGACCAAGATTATTAGGCTCGAGCACGAACTACAAGATGTCAAGATGCAGCGTGACATTTTAAAAGTGCTCGCGACCTTAACGAAGGAATCACATACACTTTAACTACTAAAATGAAGGCTTATATCGTGCAATCGTTAAGATCGCAGTACCCATTAAGGAAATTACTGAAGTCCATCGCCCTACCCCGAGCGACCTACTACGACCGTCTAAAGCGCAACGCGGCGCCGGATAAATACGCCCAGGTTAAAGCGTTCATTACCCGGGCCTTCTCACGCAGCCATGAGACCTACGGCTACCGCCGGATGCACGTAGAAACCGTTAAGGCAGGATTCTTGTTTTGCGCCGAGACTATTCGCCGGATTATGGGCGAGATGGGACTCAAGGTCGCCATATACTCTAAACACACATCCCGGTACAGCTCTTATCGAGGTGAAGTGGGCAAAGCAGCCCCTAATCTCTTAAGGCAGCAATTTACCGCTACACAGCCGCGGACTGTATTCCACACTGACGTCACCCAGGTACGTTTAGCTAACGGTGAGTGGGGATACATCTCTTCCATCACCGATGAGGCCAGCCGAGAAGTACTAGCTATCTCGGTAAGTAATTCCCCTAACCAGAAGTTGATTCATGCCAGCCTAATGGAACTCAAGCTACACCTAAATTCAAACCACGCTTCTATTATTCATTCCGACCACGGTTGGCAATATGAGATGCCTGGGTATATTGGACAAATACAAAAACTACATTTAACGCAAAGCATGTCTAGGAAAGGTAACTGCCACGACAACGCACCCATTGAAAGTTTCTTTGGTCTTTTGAAACGTGAATGTCTCAACCGGTTAAAGATTCAAAATCTGCAGGAGCTCCGTAAGACGGTTAAAAAATATGCTAGTTGGTTTAACAATGATCGAATATCAATGGTGCTAAACGGATTGACACCAAGAGAATACCGACAACAGTTTAAGCTTTCCAAAAGTGTCTAACTTTTGTGTGGCGCTTCA
>NZ_BCVS01000180.1:0-1603 GCF_001591865.1 Lacticaseibacillus pantheris DSM 15945 = JCM 12539 = NBRC 106106 | reverse complement strand
GCGATAATCCCTTCATGGTTGTCAGATGAAATACAATAATTCATCTGATGATTATGGAGGGGTTTTTGTATGCCCAGATCTAAGTTCACTGCTCTTGAAAAGCTTAAATTACTAGACGATTTTCAGAAGTCAGGTTTACCCAGAGCAACTTATGCAAGACAGCATGGAATTGGAAAGAGTACGCTGGCGAGATGGTCGATGCGTTATCGAAGAGATGGTCTGGAAGGCTTGGAGGAGCCAAAGAAGAACAACCATTATAGCAAGGAGTTGAAGCAGACCGTAGTCTTCGCCTACCTAAATGGTGAGGGCACCTTCGATGAGTTGACGGACAAATATGGACTACGTAACGGTCAGCAAGCAAAAGAATGGGTCGATCAGTATAATGGAGACAAATCTTTGACGGCATCGCCGTCCAGAAAGCAGGTCCCCACTGTGCGTAGGAAGACGACTTTTGAAGAACGAATTGAAGTAGTTGAGTATGTGGTGAAACACAAGCACTCATACACTGAGGCCGCTGAGCGTTTTCAAGTTTCATATCAACAAGCACGCTCTTGGGTGCTTAAGGCCAAGAGCGGTGGTTATGATGCCCTCGTTGATAACCGTGGTTATCACAAAGATGAGTTTGAATTGACTGATCTCGATAAAGCAAATCTTCGTATCCGTCAGCTAGAAGCTGAGCTTAAAGACAAAGAATTGGTGGAAGAATTCGCAAAAAAATTGCTGGAACTTCAGCGCAAGGGGTGAACAAACAACATCGGCTGGCTTACGTCGCAATCAAAGAGGTCAGTCAAGGCAAGCATGGCGCAGTAACCAAGTTACTGGCTGTGGTGGGCGTAAGCCGGCAAGCTTACTACAAAGGCTTAAAGCGGGTAGAAACAGCTTGGGAAGTCCGTGATCGTCAACTTAAGGAACGGACGCAAT
This sequence comes from Lacticaseibacillus pantheris DSM 15945 = JCM 12539 = NBRC 106106, assembly GCF_001591865.1. Classification (NCBI taxonomy): domain Bacteria; kingdom Bacillati; phylum Bacillota; class Bacilli; order Lactobacillales; family Lactobacillaceae; genus Lacticaseibacillus; species Lacticaseibacillus pantheris. Next base: position 682 of record NZ_BCVS01000180.1, on the reverse strand, counting down.
ATTGGTTTGACTTTCACCATCAGGGTGTCGGTGCTGGTAATCTCTTAGTGAACATTCAGCATGACGAGTCAATTGCCTTTGAGGTTACTCATAAAATGGTTCGCCGAGTGATGCGAGAGCTGGGTTTAAAGTGTCAGATTCGAATTAAGAAGCACAGCCGTCAAAAAGCAAGTGAGCAGTATGTACAAGATAATGTCTTAAGCCAGAACTTTGACACAGATGCGCCGAACAAGGTTTGGTTGTCAGATTCCACCGAATTAACCTATGGTCCAAATGGTGAATACAAGATTCGATTGAGTGGTGTTTTGGATCTTTACGGACGTCTCCTCTTGTCACACCATCTTAGTATCACTGAAACCTCAGCTGCGGAAATCGAAGTGTTCCAACGTGCATTTGATAGTGTTGGAGACGTTCATCCATTGATTCATACGGATCGCGGATCAGCGTATACATCTGGCGCATTCAATAACTTTCTGGGACGTTACAATGTGACACGCAGTATGTCTCGTCCAGGAAAACCCTACGACAACGCGCCGATGGAACGTTGGTGGAATGAGTTCAAATTGCGATGGATGGAGCGTCATCCGATGCCTAAGACCCTTCAAGAACTTGAGAAGTTGGTTGAAGAAGGTATTGAATACTTTAATCACCACAACCGTTCAGCACAAAGAAACGGCCTCAC
>NZ_BCVS01000179.1:0-1794 GCF_001591865.1 Lacticaseibacillus pantheris DSM 15945 = JCM 12539 = NBRC 106106 | reverse complement strand
GCAACCGGTAGTACTTTGAAAACTGAACAAAGTTTCGTATATGTGTAGGTTCTTCAACTTAGGTTGAAGAAGAATTAAACATTGCGAAGTCAATTCGCTTTTAACAAATTAATGAGCTTAACAAGCTTCATATTTTATATGAGAGTTTGATCCTGGCTCAGGATGAACGCTGGCGGCGTGCCTAATACATGCAAGTCGAGCGAACTTAACTAAATGAATGCGGTGCTTGCACCAAGTGATTTTAGAGCGGTGAGCGGCGGATGGGTGAGTAACACGTGGGTAACCTGCCTCTAAGCAGGGGATAACATTTGGAAACAGATGCTAATACCGTATAAATCCTAAAACCACATGGTTTTAGGCTGAAAGGCGGCTTCGGCTGTCACTTAGAGATGGACCCGCGGCGTATTAGCTAGTTGGTGAGGTAATGGCTCACCAAGGCAATGATACGTAGCCGAACTGAGAGGTTGATCGGCCACATTGGGACTGAGACACGGCCCAAACTCCTACGGGAGGCAGCAGTAGGGAATCTTCCACAATGGACGCAAGTCTGATGGAGCAACGCCGCGTGAGTGAAGAAGGCTTTCGGGTCGTAAAACTCTGTTGTTGAAGAAGAACACGTTTGAGAGTAACTGTTCAGACGTTGACGGTATTCAACCAGAAAGCCACGGCTAACTACGTGCCAGCAGCCGCGGTAATACGTAGGTGGCAAGCGTTATCCGGATTTATTGGGCGTAAAGCGAGCGCAGGCGGTTTTTTAAGTCTGATGTGAAAGCCCTCGGCTTAACCGAGGAAGTGCATCGGAAACTGGGAAACTTGAATGCTGAAGAGGACAGTGGAACTCCATGTGTAGCGGTGAAATGCGTAGATATATGGAAGAACACCAGTGGCGAAGGCGGCTGTCTGGTCAGTTATTGACGCTGAGGCTCGAAAGCATGGGTAGCGAACAGGATTAGATACCCTGGTAGTCCATGCCGTAAACGATGAATACTAGGTGTTGGAGGGTTTCCGCCCTTCAGTGCCGCAGCTAACGCATTAAGTATTCCGCCTGGGGAGTACGACCGCAAGGTTGAAACTCAAAGGAATTGACGGGGGCCCGCACAAGCGGTGGAGCATGTGGTTTAATTCGAAGCAACGCGAAGAACCTTACCAGGTCTTGACATCTTCTGCTATTTCTAGAGATAGAAAGTTCCCTTCGGGGACGGAATGACAGGTGGTGCATGGTTGTCGTCAGCTCGTGTCGTGAGATGTTGGGTTAAGTCCCGCAACGAGCGCAACCCTTATGACTAGTTGCCAGCATTAAGTTGGGCACTCTAGTAAGACTGCCGGTGACAAACCGGAGGAAGGTGGGGACGACGTCAAATCATCATGCCCCTTATGACCTGGGCTACACACGTGCTACAATGGTTGGTACAACGAGTTGCGAACTCGCGAGGGTAAGCTAATCTCTTAAAGCCAATCTCAGTTCGGACTGTAGGCTGCAACTCGCCTACACGAAGTCGGAATCGCTAGTAATCGCGGATCAGCATGCCGCGGTGAATACGTTCCCGGGCCTTGTACACACCGCCCGTCACACCATGAGAGTTTGTAACACCCAAAGCCGGTGGGGCAACCCTTCGGGGAGCTAGCCGTCTAAGGTGGGACAGATGATTAGGGTGAAGTCGTAACAAGGTAGCCGTAGGAGAACCTGCGGCTGGATCACCTCCTTTCTAAGGAATTCGTTGTGGCGTCGCAAGACTCAAGCAACGATCGGAAACCTACACATGAAACTTTGTTTAGTTTTGAGGGTACTACCCC
>NZ_BCVS01000178.1:0-1796 GCF_001591865.1 Lacticaseibacillus pantheris DSM 15945 = JCM 12539 = NBRC 106106 | reverse complement strand
TGCCTTAGTCGCCGGCAGGAAACGAGTACCCAAACCCGCAGCAGGAATAATTGCTTTACGAACTCTTTGCATATCTACTCTCCTTATGTACACCATGTCGATGAAAACGATTTGATAAATTAATCATACTCGATTGACCTGGGGTAAAACAAGGTTCTTCACTAAATCATCACCTATGAGGCCATGCTTTCATCACTTTCATTAACTATTAACCGCCGTCACGATGCCTGTCAACACACACAACAACTGCATCAGCACCGTTTTGGAAACAATGTTCTGCTAAACATGGCTGCAGGTTAGATTCAGAAAAAAACGTGCTAACGGTCAATTTTAGAATTGCAAAAAAATGGTCCAGCAGGCACCCCGACTTTGCGAGATCCCTGCTGGACCAATGATAAGTGTCAAATCCAATTGTTAGGACCGTCAACCAACATGCATGTTAAGCGTGGTGGTTAACTGGCTACGTGCTGCGCCACCTGATTAGGGTCGGACTCGTGCACGCATAAATTTAGTGGCTCAATCCCCACGGACGTCCAGGAAGCAAGCAAAGGCGCCACGTCAACCGTCGTATCAATTAGCGCGATGCCACAGTCGCCGCCACCGGCACCGGAGGATTTAGCCGCACCGCCGAACCGCTCGGCAATCTGCCGAAGCTGCAGTAGGACAGGCGTTTCAATTTCCACCCCGGAAAACTGGGTCAAATAGTTAAGTGCATCCTGATTATCGCGAATGCCCTGTTGAATGGCGGCCAGGTCGCCGGCACGGAACCCGGCAATAATCCGCTCAAGAATCGCATCACTTTGCTGTAAAAAATTCTGGTAATCAGTTTCTTTGTTGGTCGTGGTTTGCGAATCTGCAATCCGGTCAACGAGGTGAGCGGTTGAAGCCGGCGATCCGGTCCAACCAATCAGCAGCTGCATGTTGGCCGGAGCGGTCAACAGCTCAATATCCAATTGTGGCCAATCACGGTTTAACAATTCCGTGATGGTGTGCTGCCGGCGCGCGGCGGCTAACCACTGTTTGTCAAAGGAGCGATAGGCAACCCAACCACCGTAGACTGAAGCGGCAATGTCACCCAAGGAACCATTGCCCTGAACATCGAGGTGAGCAATGGCCGACAGTTTATAGACTTGGTCGGCCGTCATTTTTAGGCCGTAGAACTGATTTAACGCCTTGACCGTCGCGACGGTGACAGCAGCAGAGCTACCCAACCCATACTTTTTGCCGTCTTCAGAATCAAGGTCTGAGTCAACCTTTAAATCATACAACGCCAACGGGTGGCCCATCTCCCGCGCATACTTTTCGGTCAAACGGATTGCCGACAGGATGTAATGGAACGGGTTGTCACGGTCGTCAAAGACGATCTCGTCACCTACACGTTGCCAGTAAATCGAATTTTCTTGGTATTGTTTCGAAACGATACTGCCATAGCCGGTTGTTGCCCCAACTGAAACCGTCACAAACTGGTCAATCGCCACGACGATGGCCGGGTGTCCGGTTTCGACCACTGCATATTCCCCCGCAATGTACAATTTACCCGGCGCCTTTGCTGTTATCACTACCAGTTACCCCCACAAATATCAGATATGTATCCACGTTCGCCAGTATAGACCACTCGTGGTACTTTGAAATTTACATTTCCCGTATTTATCAATTCCTTAAAGTCAGACATACTGAACTATTTTATCATGGACAATTATTTTTGCAATGCGCACCCCCGTGGCTACTACATTGTTGGACAGTGGAGCCGGCAGCGTCGGTCGGACCGGGGAGCTGCGGCTTTCGTGGGGCACTCC
>NZ_BCVS01000177.1:0-1828 GCF_001591865.1 Lacticaseibacillus pantheris DSM 15945 = JCM 12539 = NBRC 106106 | reverse complement strand
TGACGTGTACCCCAAAAGTTGGAACTAAACTTTGGGGGTATTTTGATGACCAAGATTTCAATGGATACTTGTATTCAGGCGGTTAAATGTTATCTTACTGGCAACAGCTCCAAGAATCGCGTCGCCAAGCAGTTTGGAATTGCCAATTTCCGCTTTCGTATTCTCGTTGCCGTCTATGAAAAGCATGGCATACAGGGCTTGATGGCATCACCGAAAGTTACTGGTGATTTTCGTGCCAGTCTAGTAGAGTGGAAGCAAAGTCATAATGCATCAATCACTGAGACGTGTGCGCACTTTGCCTATCCTTCGTACGCAAGCATTACTAATTGGGAACGAATCTACTTCAGTGAAGGCAAATCAGCGCTTCTCGCGTTACGGCAGGGAGTGAAACGTGATCAATCAAGAGAGTGTACAACAACGGCTGAAACGCCTGGAAAAAGAGAACTTATCGTTGCGGATACAGAACGACGCCTTAAAAAAATTGGCAGCCTTGAGAAAGCAACAAAAAGACAAATCAGCGAGGTCATCATCGCACTCAGGGCCAAGTACAAACTAGTTGATTTAATCCAGGCATTACCCATTAGCATGTCAGTTTTTCAGTACTGGCAGCAGCGGCTGAGCCAGCCCGACCCTGATGAAGAGATCAAGGCCCGCATCTCGTTGGTTTTCAACGCCCATAACGGCAATTACGGCATCCTGCGGGTGACACCGGAAGTTCGGGCGATGTACGTGTCAGAGGGCCGTCAAGCGCCGAATCACAAACGGATCCAGCGGCTTATGGTTGAGATGGATATGCACTGTCAAAAGTATGGCAAACGGACGCGCAAGTATGACTCCTCCAAGGGGCCCTCGGGTAAGAAAGCCAAGAACAAGTTGAATCGGCGTTTCAGCGCTGACCGGCCGTTACAAAAGCTGGTTTGCGATGTCACGGAATTACAAGCCCACAATGGTGATAAGGTCTATTTGGAGGTTATCAAGGACCTCTACAGCACCCGAATCCTGGAGTGGGAACTCTCGACGCGGCCGACACTAGAGTTCAGTACGGCGCCGCTAGAACGGTTAGTGGCGCATCTGCCATCTACCGGATATCAGATTACGCTACACACCGACCAAGGGTGGCAATATCAGCACCACGCGTGGGTTCGTTTACTGCGTAAAGGGAAGATTCGGCAAAGCATGTCGCATCGCTCCACATGTCTGGACAACGCGGCCTGTGAAACTGTATTTAACAAACTAAAGGCAGAAATGGTTCCAGCTAAAGAATGTGTCGACGCGAGTGCGCTAATGACCACTATTGATGACTGGCTTAAATACTACAACGAAGACCGGATTCAAACGCGTCTCGGGAGTATTGCCCCGAGAACCTATGAGCAACGGTGCAACATCAAATACCAATTCTACGTACAGGTCAGTCGGCACACGCCAAAGGAGAAGATACAATGACTAAGCGGCAACGGCAGACATTTCGAGCACTCAAACCATTCGAAGGGTTTACGGCGTGGGCTAATCCAAATGACCCAAATACCAAGCGCTGTTGGATTAACAAAGGGGATACTTACGAGACTCGTTCTGGCATCTACGACGATGACTACATCGGGGCCACCATCATCGTCGAAGGATTCGGGGAGGTACAAATCGATGGTGTCGACATAACCGACCACAGCGAACCTATTTCCGTTATGGAATATGACCAGCTCCACCCATTTGTCGGGAAAGTTGATCCGGAAACTGGTGCGTGGGAAGGCGAAATCATTTAAATGTGATATTAAAACAAGGCAGCACTCGATGAGCCACCTTGCGGGTAAATCAGATTCTGTTCCAACAAATT
>NZ_BCVS01000176.1:0-1875 GCF_001591865.1 Lacticaseibacillus pantheris DSM 15945 = JCM 12539 = NBRC 106106 | reverse complement strand
CCAACCCGACCAACGCTGCCGGCGACCACTAAAGTTGCAATCATGGCGCAGGGCACGTAAGCCGCAACCCCACCGCCACTTTGCCAGCACAGCACATTCCCGCAAATGGCTGCCGGTATGCTATAATCGAAGCCGAACACTTGTGCGTAACGCACAGCTAAAGGAGTACGAATGTATGTATGAATTTTTGCGCGGTAAGATTGTGGATATCACCCCCGCCTACATCGTGGTGGACGTGAACGGCGTCGGCTACCACGTTTTGATGGGGAACCCGTTCACCTTTGACGAAGGCCAAACCGCCACCGTCTACGTCCAGTTAATCATTCGCGATACCGACCAGACCCTGTACGGTTTTGCCAGCCGCCGTGACAAGCAGTTGTTCAACCAACTGCTGTCCGTCACGGGCATCGGTCCCAAGAGTGCGCTTGCCATCCAGGCTAACGCGCAGGGGGATGCCCTCGCCAGCGCGATCGCGAACAACGACGTCGCCTTCCTGACGAAGTTCCCGGGTGTTGGCAAGAAGACCGCGTCACAGATTGTGCTGGATCTGCAGGGCAAAGTTGCGGCGCCGCTCAACGGCGGCCAGCCCGCCCTCGATTTGTCCGCCGGGGCCGATGACGACCTCATCCCGACTTTGCGCGACGCCCTGTCCGCTTTGACTGCGCTGGGCTATTCTGATGGACAGGTGAAGAAAGTCCGCAAAGTACTGGTGGACATGCCAGACAGTTCCACACAGGAATACTTACAAGCAGGATTAAAAGCATTACTATAGTAGATAGTGAGGAGGGGGTAGCCCATGGCAGATGAAAGCGACCGGTTGCTCGATCAGGACGAGACGGCCGAAGACGCGGCGAGTGAGCTGTCGCTCCGCCCGCAAACACTGACACAATACATCGGCCAGCGGCAAGTCAAGCAGCAACTGCAGGTCTACATTCAGGCCGCCAAGATGCGTGAAGAATCGCTGGACCACGTGCTGCTCTACGGCCCACCTGGGTTGGGGAAGACCACGTTGGCCCTGGTGATTGCTAACGAGCTGGGCGTCCACGTCCGCACCACGAGTGGGCCCGCAATCGAGAAGCCGGGCGACCTGGCGGCTTTGCTAAACGAGTTGGAGGCCGGCGACGTCCTGTTTATTGACGAAATTCACCGGCTGCCCAAAGTCGTGGAGGAAATGTTGTACTCCGCCATGGAGGATTTCTTCATTGATATCGTGGTTGGTCAGGGAGCGGATGTCCACCCGATTCACTTCCCGCTGCCGCCGTTTACGCTGATTGGTGCCACCACACGGGCCGGAGCGTTATCGGCCCCCTTGCGAGACCGGTTCGGCATTACCGCGCACATGGCGTACTACGATACCGACGAGTTAAGCCAGATTGTGCGCCGGTCGGCACAAATTTTTCAGCTCCAAATTGCTGAGGACGGGGTACACGAGATTGCGTTGCGATCGCGAGGCACTCCGCGGATTGCCAACCGCTTGTTGAAGCGCATCCGTGACTTTGCCGATGTCGCTGGGGTGCAGGAGGTGGGTGCCGACCTAGTCGACCAGGCCTTGACCGCTTTGCAGGTGGACCGAAAGGGGCTCGACGCTACCGACCGGAAGATACTTCGGCTGATGGTCGAACATTACAACGGTGGGCCGGTGGGTCTGAACACCATTGCGGCGAACATCGGGGAGGAAAGCTCCACGATTGAGGAAGTATACGAACCGTACCTGTTGCAGGTAGGGTTCATCCAGCGGACGCCAAAGGGGCGGACGGTCACGCGGGATGGTTACGCGCACTTAGGGGTGCCGTTTCCAGATGCCCGCGGGTGACAGTGGCGGAATTTATACTGGACCCGGTTTCAAAACGCGGCACGATTTGTTATAGTGGTAGT
>NZ_BCVS01000175.1:0-1923 GCF_001591865.1 Lacticaseibacillus pantheris DSM 15945 = JCM 12539 = NBRC 106106 | reverse complement strand
CCACCGTGGAGCGGTCCACCAGGTCGCAGTAAACCGCAGCACCCGCACCGGCCAGAACCGTCACCGAACCACCCAATCACCAAACCTACACTAAAGCTGGTAGAATAGCGGTATACATAACTTGGGGGTAACGAGGATGACGCAATACATAATTGGCGTGGATATCGGCACGACCAGTACCAAGGTGATTCTGTACGACGAAGCAGGCGCCCAGCTTGCTCGCGCCAACAACGGCTATGAGCTGTACCAGGACAGCACCGGCATGGCGGAGGAAGATCCCGACACGATTTATCAAGCGGTGATTCACGGGCTGGCCACGGTGATGCAAAGTGGCGGGGTGCCTGCTACCGACATTGCGGGTCTCGCTTTTTCCGCCGCCATGCACAGCATGATGCTGGTTGACGGCGACATGGCGCCATTGACCCGCCTGATGACGTGGGCCGACACGCGGGCCCGCGATGCTTACGATGTAATTTGTGATGCCTTCGATCAGGACAACCTTTTCGATCACGTCCCAATACCAGCGCACCCCATGACACCTTTGGCTAAACTCATCTGGTTGCGTGAACAGAATTCCGCTCTGCTCAGCCAGACACGGTACGTTTTGGGTATCAAGGAGTACGTGCTCCACCGTATGACCGGCGAGCTCGTTGAGGATTATTCCGTGGCGAGTGCCACCGGATTGATGGATGTGCAAACCATGCAGTGGTACGACGGCGCCCTCAAACTCACAGGTATCCGTCAGGAACAACTGCCGACTTTGGTAGATACGAATTACCAAATTCATGGGCTTCGTCATGCTGTAGCGGAGGCGACCGGCCTGGACGTTGCCACCACGGTGGTGGTTGGCGCCAGCGACGGTGCCTTAAGCAATTTGGGCTTAGGCGCGACGCAGCCGGGTGACGTGGCGGTCAACGTGGGGACGTCAGGTGCCGCCCGGGTCATTGTTGACCACGTTGTAACGGATCCCCATCACGCTTTGTTCACGTACTACGTGGCGCCGCATCAATGGTTGGTTGGCGGGGCGCTGAGTAACGGTGGCAACGTGTTGCGGTGGGCGCAGACGGCTTTGTTCCCGCACCTGCCAGACGCAGCCAGGCAGGTGGGTACGACCAGTGAGGCCACGCTCATGCACGCGGTGGCGGAATTGCCGGCGGGTGCGGATGGCGTCCTGTGCGTACCGTACTTCAACGGTTCCCGCGCGCCGTTGTGGGATCCCGATTCGCGGGCGTCATTCTACGGACTGAGCGCGCAGCACACCCGGCCGCACATGGCCCGCGCGGCGCTGGAGGGTGTGGCGTATGGGCTCAAAGTTGTGTTGGATGACCTAGAGGACTTAACTGGGCGCGCGGTAACCATCCGCGTGGGCGGAGGGTTGGCGCAAAGTGATGTATGGCGCACGATGTTGGCGGGTGTGCTGAACCAAGCGGTGATGGTGCCCGACAGCGTGGATAGTTCGGCTCTCGGCGCTGCCATTATGGGACTACGCAGCCTGGGCATTGACGCGGCCGCGATGGAGCAGACGGCGCAGTCTGCGGGCAAAGTTGTGGAGCCGGATGAGGCCGATGCGGCGGCGTACGCGACTTTGTACGGTATCTGGAGTGAAATCATCTACAACAATGATGAAGTGGATGACCAGCTGGCAGCGTTTCAGGCCGGACGGAAGTGGGAGATTTAGTGCGAGAGCGAGTGTCTCATCAATTGCTTGCTATCTGCGAAGCCTCTGGTGGTAGTCTGATCACTGAATGCGTGACTGTACTTTACGGGTACCACGAATTCCCAACGTTTGTGTTTGTCCAAATTCAGCTGGGTGCCACGAACTGACGGGTGCCGGTAAAGTGGTGGTGGAGTGTGTCCGGAAACATGGTTGATACTGTAGCCTGAGGCCGCGTCGGTTGGGTTGGTGAGTTGGAGGCGTGTGGG
>NZ_BCVS01000174.1:0-2078 GCF_001591865.1 Lacticaseibacillus pantheris DSM 15945 = JCM 12539 = NBRC 106106 | reverse complement strand
GGAGTACCCCACGAAAGCCGCAGCTCACCGGCCCGACCGCCGCTGCCGCCAACCACTACCGCAGCAATCCCGGCGCAGGGCACGTAAGCCGCAGTCCCAAAAGCTACCCGCGTGTTCACACCCACCCAGTCTTCGACTAACTATCATTGACACCCTCATTCCACACTTTGCAAGTTTACATACCCCAACAGAACGAGTAAATTTAGAGCTAGAACTGCATCGCTGCTAGGGGGGACAACATGCTGAGTACTTGGCTTGGCCACATTCTATTGGGATCATTCTTCGTGGCCGGCTATGTCGCCATGTGCAATGCTCCCTGGTACACACGTTTACAACCAATACTACAAACAATGGTCACCATTGGCCTGGCCGTAGTTCTACAGGGAATAATTTTTTCGGCTTCCAGTGGGCAACACCTGTACATGAGCCTGCAACTACTAATCATTTCCTACCCCGTACTCGAGGACAACATCAGTGGTGCTCACTACGCGCTGCGTTGGGGCATCATTTTAGCGTTCTGGTGGGCCAACCACCCTTGGTTTAGCAGCATAACAGTGGTGATGGATTTACTGTTGATCCTGCTCGCAGTCATCGTCTACCGCTTCCGGGAGCAAGTGCACTACGAGTGGTGGGCCAACAGCGCCTTTGCCCTACTCCTCTGCTGTATGTACTGGTTCAGAATGGGCGACACGACGCTGGGCTTGCAGTTTCGGTACGAGGTGCTGTTCCTCATCATGAACGGTTATGCCTTCATGACCTGGACGCACGACCGGCGCGAGGCTCAGGCCAAAGCCGAACTGGCAGCCCAAGTCAACTATGATACGCTCACGAATGCCGGTAGCCTCGCCATGTTCCGGGCCGATGCCTACGCTGCCTTTGTGGATGCACAGCGGCAACACTGCGACATGACCGTGCTGACGATGGACGTTGATAGCTTCAAAAACGTGAACGATACGTTCGGGCACTCCGCCGGTGACGCCGCATTAATTCACATGGCGGCACTTCTGGAAGACTTTCTCCAGGACGTCGACGCCAATTACCGTCTCTACCGAACGGGTGGCGAGGAATTCGCAGTCCTACTGCCGGGGCAAAACACTGAGCAATTCATGCCCACCGCACAACAATGTATTGAGACGGTCCGACGCGCCCGCTTTGACTATCACGGCCGCAGTAACCGTCTGACGGTATCCATGGGGATGACTGAGGTTCACCCCGGAGACCGAAATGTGGAGGATGTGATTCAGCGCGCGGATCACAACATGTACCTCTCCAAGCAAAGGGGCCGTGACTGTATTACGGTGAATGGTGATACGCCTGAAACCAGCCACCTACGTGAGGTCACCATGACCTACACCTTCTTCACGCAGCCCATCGTCAACATTAATACTAGCGACGTCTTTGCCAGCGAGTTACGGTTACGAACGTACGAGGACGGCGAGTGGCGCCCACCGGTCAACTTTGACATTTCAGCCGCTAGCTTTACACACATTCTGACCCACGTGGCGGACCAATTATCGGTCAAGCGACTAAACGGCGATTTTTCCCTGACCGAGCTCCAGACCCCCGCCATCCGCGATGGCTTGGTCCAATTCATTCGGCAGGCGGCCGTGACCTTCACCATTGAAATCACCAACATCACGGACCGAGCAACGTTTATCCGCGTGGCTCAACAATACCACCAACTCGGGTTCCAGATGGCGTTGGCAAACTCCGGTTGGGACATTTCTTACACCGACGCCTGCGCGGTCATTGCGGAAGTCGACATGATCAAGTTCACGATGGACCAGCCGGGGCCGGACGGGTACACGCCCGCGCAGTACACCAAAGTAAGCGAGTGGCGTAACCTGGCTGCTAGCCACGACATCCCGTTCATCATGCACGGGATTGACTCGGACACGGACCTCAAGTTGGCCCGCGGATTGGGTATCCAGTACGGTCAAGGCTACTACTTCAGCCGATCGGTGCTACCACGCATCGTTTAATCACAACAATTACAACAGGCGTCACCCTAGTGGGCGGCGCCTGTTGTGTTTATTGGGACTTTAGTGGTACGAACCTGCAGGTGGCGTTGGGGGTTA
>NZ_BCVS01000173.1:0-2194 GCF_001591865.1 Lacticaseibacillus pantheris DSM 15945 = JCM 12539 = NBRC 106106 | reverse complement strand
GGTTACCATTCCGACCCCACACGCCTCCGCTCACCAGCCCGACCGACGCGGCCGCCCGCTACTGTGTCCACAACCGCTACAGTCACGACACCCAGACCCAAAGTCCTCCCGCTGTTTCCCATTATATGTAGTAATGTCGGAAAACACCGTAGTTTGAGTGAACAATCGCGTGAACACTTCCTGCACGGGGAATACGGCGGGACTTCGAGGCGCGTTGTCAAAATTGACAGTCTAACTTCACACCGTGCCGGGCATGGATGGCCACGCTATTTTAACGTTATATCAAACTTATCTATTCATTGTAACGACTGACATCTACCGTTGGTCGTACTGGTGTGGTGGCTCCGGTCGCGGGGACCAGCCGCTCAACCGGAGCCATCACGCTAGTACGACCAGCCACTAGCAGTGGTCCACCAAGTCGCAGTATCCCACCAGCCAGAACCACCAATAGCACGACGAAGCCCCCGACCAAGGCAGGCCGGGGGCAACGTGTTAGTCTTCATCTAGATACTTAGCCAAGCGTCCGGCCTGGGTGGCGTCCACCGCGGCCGTGATGCGCGTGCCGTTATCGGTGTACTCAGTCGCGTCAATCTTGAGGTGGTCGTTAATGTAGCTGACCACCTGGCCGTCGCTAAACGGTATCAGGTAGCGGTGCGTTTCTTCGTGGGCGAACAGTTTCTCCTCGATTAGGGCCGCTAACTTCTCCAGTGACGCTTGGTCACGCGCGGAGAAAATCAGTTCCGAGTCGCCGACCATTTCGGGGTAGACGGTATCGGCACGCAGGTCGGCTTTGTTATCGATGATAATAGTGGGCACGTCGTGAATGCCGATGTCGGCCAAAGTCGCTTCGGTGACCGCCATCATGTCCTGGTAATGCGGGTCAGCGTAGTCCACCACGTGGAGTAGCAGGTCCGCGTTCTTGGCTTCGGCCAACGTGGCCTTGAAGGAATCCACCAGCTTGGTGGGTAACTTACTGACGAAGCCGACCGTGTCGCTCAATAGGAACGCGCGGTTGCTCGGCAGCTCGATTTTGCGCACCGAGGTGTCGAGCGTGGCGAACAGCATGTCCTTCTCCTCGACGTTCTTGGTCTCACCCTGCTCGGCAAAGAGGTTGAGGAGACCGTTCATGGTGGTGGACTTACCGGCGTTGGTATAGCCGACTAGGGCGACCGTCGGCAGGTGGCTCTCGTTGCGCTGGGCGCTGCGGGTCTCCTCGTCTTTGGCCTCATCGGCGAGCTCCTGCTTCAAGCGACTGATGCGCTTGGTGAGGCGCCGTTTGTCCAGTTCGAGTTGTGTTTCACCACTACCACGGTTGGCGAGGCCAGCCCCACCAGCACCGGTACCAGCGCTTTGCTGGTCAAAGTTGGCGTTGCGCTGACGCAGCCGGGGCAGGGCGTACCGTAGCTGGGCGATTTCGACCTGGGTTTTGGCCTGCTTGGAGCGGGCGCGGGTCCCAAAGATGTCGAGAATCAGCTGGGTGCGGTCAATGACGTCCACGCCGATAATCTTTTCGAGGTTGCGCAGCTGGCTGGGAGTCAGCTCGTCGTTCACGATGATGGCTTGAGCGCCTTTCAGCCGGGCCAACTCGCCAATTTCTTCGGCTTTGCCTTTACCAAAATAGGTGGCGGCGATCACCTGGTCGACGTTCTGGCGCACGGAGTCGACCACCACGTAATTATTGGCCGCAGCGAGATTGGCCAGCTCGGTCATTGTGTAATCAAAGTTCGGTTGGCGCCGGGAGATGCCGGCGACGATGGCGTTGGTTTGTGTTTCGGGCATAAAAAAATCCTCCTCACGGGCACGTCGGTTGAGCCAGCGTACCTGATGCGATGCTTGTGGTGTACCCCACAACATAGTAACTGTGCGATTGCGGGTGGTTAACAGGCATGAAAAAAGGGCCGCTGGGGCCCTACAGGTGCTCGATTACGGGCACACGTATCAGTCAGCGCACTGTTTCATTAACCTGCCAAAACAACACTTCTAATACGCATGTCCTTGCACCTCTTTCCGGAATAATTGTCCTCATTGTACCACATCCGTCCCCGTGTCTGGGGTGTTAGTGAACACAAAGTGGGGTGAACACGCGGGTGGACTTTGGGACTGCGGCTTACGTGCCCTCCGCCGTGGATTGCTACAGTAGTGTTGGCGGCCGCGTCGGTCGAACCGGTGAGCTGCGGCTTACGTGGGGTGCTCC
>NZ_BCVS01000172.1:0-2348 GCF_001591865.1 Lacticaseibacillus pantheris DSM 15945 = JCM 12539 = NBRC 106106 | reverse complement strand
AAACGCGGGGCTCCACTCTCTAAACGAGTTGCGCAGACCAGAAAGCGACGTATAAGCTACTAGCACCAAAAGGCCAAGTGCGGGCCTTTCAATGCTAGTAACTTATACTCTGCTTTCTAACCGGCCTGCTCCACTCTCTAAAAAAAAGCCCCACGCTGACTAATCAACGTGGAGCCCTTAACTGTTGGCGGGAATGACCCGCAAAATGCCATCTACTGGAATCGAACCAGCGACCTTCTCTTTACGAGGGAGATGCTCTACCGACTGAGCTAAGATGGCATGATGACCCGTACGGGATTTGAACCCATGTTACCGCCGTGAAAGGGCGGTGTCTTAACCACTTGACCAACGGGCCATCTAAGCAACAAAATAGATTATACGGAGTCACTGCGTTGTTGTCCAGCCCCTTTGCCCACATTTTCACCAAAAAAGTTTTTCGAAGGGAGAAAAAATTATGCGTATTGCAATTATCGGGGCCACCGGCCATGCCGGCACCGCCCTCGTTCACGAAGCGGAGCGCCGCGGCCACGAGGTCACCGGCTTTGTGCGTCACCCAGAACGTGCCGTTGTTTTGGGGGACAACACCAACGCCCGCATTGTGAAGGCTGATGCCTTTACCCTAACCGCGCCCGTGCTGACCCGCTTCGATGTAGTGATTGACGCCTTCAGCACCAGTCCAGACCACGCCTACTTACACGTCGACTTAGCCACCCACCTGATTGCGCAGCTCCGGAACATCACCACCACACGGGTTGCCTTCATTTTGGGCGCGGGTAGTCTGCAACACCCTGACGGCGGCACCGTCCTCAGCAAAATGGAGCAAAATCCTGAGCTGGCTGGCATCATCAACACACCGCGCCAGCAGGCTGCCGAACTCGACTTTCTGCGCCACGTCAGCAACGTCAACTGGGTGGGCATCTCCCCGTCCATGACCTTTGCGCCTGGTCCGGCAACGGATTACGTGGCGGGCAAAGACACTTTGCTGGTCGATACACAAGGACGTTCACACCTCACTAGTGGTAATCTGGCGCTTGCACTCATGGATGAAATTGAGCAGCCACGGCACACCCAGGAACGCTTCACCGCCCGTGATGCTGAATAATGCAAGCATTTTTATCGGTTAATGACTAGGCTTTTGATACCGGGTTAGGTTATACTGATACGGAATAATCAGGAAATGAAGTGTAACCTATGGACTATCGAATTGGCGATATTGTCACGGGTAAGGTTACCGGTATTCAAGCGTACGGCGTGTTTATTGCGCTCGACCCACACACACAGGGACTGATTCACATTTCTGAGTGTCGCCACGGCTTTGTTAAGGGCCTGGAAGACATGTTTCACATTGGTGAGCAACTAGAGGTCATTATTCTCGACATCGATGAGTACAGCGGTAAGATTAGCCTTTCGCTGCGCGCCCTACAAAACCCAGGCCCATTGAGTGAGCACCGGCGCCGTAAACACTACTGGACGAGCCGCAAGGTGCATAACGGCTTTAAACCCATCGCCGACAGACTAGACGGCTGGGTCCGCGAAGCACTGCACCGCATTGACCAGGAGTAATATCCGGGAACCAACCCACAAAAAAACCACCGCACAATCTGCGGCGGTTTTTTTGTGGTTAACGGATAGCTACTCGGCCGTAATAATATCAACCCGATCCAGAGTCACGTCCTCCAGCGGCTTATCAGCGTTGTTAGTCTTCACACCGGCGATACTGTCCACTACGCCCATGCCCGTCATGACCTGACCAAAGACGGTGTGGTGGTGATCCAACCACGGTGTACCGCCCGCTTCCAGGTAGCGTTGAGCAATTTCCTCTGGGTAGCCGGCAGCGCGCATCTCACCAGCAAAGCGCTGGTCGAGGTGCTGGTTCTGCACGATAAAGAACTGGCTGCCGTTAGTGTGTGGACCAGCATTAGCCATTGATAGCGCGCCACGCACGTTGAACAGCTCATTACTAAATTCGTCCTCGAACGGTTCGCCAAAGGCACTTTCGCCACCCATACCGGTACCGGTTGGGTCGCCGCCTTGGACCATAAAGTCCGGAATAACCCGGTGGAAAATCAGGCCGTTGTAGTAACCCTGTTCCGCTAGTTTGGTGAAGTTTTCGACGGTTCTAGGTGCCTGGTCTGGAAACAGTGCAATCCGCACCACCCCAAAGTTGGTGGTCATCTCGGCAATTGGTCCTTGATAATTCTCTAAGTCTAATTGTGGTAAAGTCATGTTTATTCCCCCTAATTTCTTAACCGCTTTGCGCCCGTATATCATACCCGAAAACGCCGGCTACGGCTAGGGCGAAGACTGGGCGGGTACGAACGCGCGGGTGGCCTTTGGGACGGAGGCTT
>NZ_BCVS01000171.1:0-2674 GCF_001591865.1 Lacticaseibacillus pantheris DSM 15945 = JCM 12539 = NBRC 106106 | reverse complement strand
GGTCCGACCGACGCAGCCTCACGCTACTGGAACAACAACACCAACAGACGTGCAACCCTAATCTTAAAATGGATCCGCCATTATACTGGCCGTTTGGTGTTTCCACAAACTCACAATTCATGTAGTACTAGCAGAGTATCACCCTTGGAAATTGACGACCGTTAACCCAAGCGATGAGCTCATTGGCTATTTGGGCGGATGAACTAAGTTAATTTTTTAAACTAAACGGTTGCTGGAGTTTATTCATAAATGATAGCCGTATGTTACTACCAACGGTTACTATCCGTTTCTATTGATCTACTTCGACTGCAAACACACCTTGATGATGGTTGAGGACGGGCCAATCATTCATACATTAGTTCGCAAGTGTGGTTCTGACCGGTCAAGCCCCTACTTACGGTGACCATGCCGGCAACGCCTGACCCGGTCCGCTAGACGTTCTGAACGGAGCCCGTACCAAACGTAGGTCGATGCCACGACAACGACGAGTGTACTCAACATCTGTCCAACATGTAGCGCCCAAAATCCTGCGGTGAAAATATTCTCGCCATAGTACACACCGATACCAATAGAAATCACTATGCAGATGCCCGCATTTCTCAGCCCAATACGCAATACTTTCATCGGCGTACTCCTCGACCAGGGTTACCCGGTTGTTATTGGTGCCACCATCTTCGTAATCATCTAATCGTTATCAAGGTTTAATCGCGCGGCAGCCGCCTTACTGTCCTCTTCGCCGCGCACCTCGCGCAGTAGCTTCTGCGCGTCTTTGTCCAACTCCAGACCCTCAAGCAAATCTGGACGTCGCAGGTAGGTGCGCCGCAAACTTTCCTTTAGTCGCCACCGGTTGATTAGCTGGTGGTTGCCGTTTTGCAACACTTCCGGCACCGCCATCCCGCGGTACTCCGCCGGTCGCGTATATTGTGGATACTCTAGCAAACCATTCTGAAAGCTATCCGTTTCTGGAGAAACCGAATTGCCCAACACACCGGGCAAAAGACGGGCCGTGGCGTCAATCATCGCCATGGAAGCAATCTCGCCGCCAGTCATCACAAAATCACCTAGGGAAAACTCGTCGGTGACCAACGTGCGGATACGCTCATCATAGCCCTCGTAGTGTCCACAAATGAAGACAAGGTGGTCTTCATGAGCCAACTCATCCGCGGCCGCTTGGTTGAACTGCCGGCCTGCCGGGTCAAGCAGAATGACACGCTTGGACCTTGCATCCTGCTCGTTAATTGCGTCCATGGCCTCGAACAGCGGGTCGGGTTTTAGCAGCATCCCCGCCCCGCCACCATACGGCGTATCGTCCACGTGCTGGTGCTTATCATGGGCGTATTGACGAAAGTCGATTAGGTTGAGGTTCAGTAGTCCATCCTCCACGGCTTTGCCAATCAGGGATTGGGTTAACGGGGCAAACATATCAGGAAATAGCGTTAATACATCAATTTGCATCTTCTGGATCCAACCCTTCTGGTACGTCCACCGTCACCTTGTGGTTATCCAAATCTACTTTGAGCATAACCGACCGTAAATACGGCAGTAACAAATCCTGGTGACCCGGACGGTTGACTACCCACACATCGTTGGCTCCCGGACTGAGAATTTCCCGCACCGTACCAAGCGTAGCGCCGGCAGTATCCACCACGTCCAAGCCGATGATATCTTTGTACATAAACTCGTCATCGGCTAAATCAACGTCAGGAGTCCCAGTGGCGCCCAACAAGGCCCCTTTGAACGGCAACACCTGGTTGATGTCCGTGTAACCACGAAAGGTCACGAGTGGTAGGCCCTTGTGCTCACGGGCGCTCGCGATGGTGACCGCGACGGGTGGCGTGGTGAGCACGGTCAGCTTGGCCCCAACGGCGAAACGCTGGTCAGCAAAGTCGGTGTTGGGGACGATTTTCACTTCACCACGGATGCCGTGGGTATTGACAATTTTTCCTACGTGTAGGATTTCAGGCATAAAAATGTCCTCCTCATGCAAAATACGGAATCAAAAAAGGCCAGGACAACGTCCCGACCCCCACACTATCAGTTTATTGTGTGCCCGTTAGGCATCGACCACGTTCAGTCGCACTCGTTTGGAGTAAGGACTTTTAGCGGCGTACACCACCGTGCGGATGGCACGAATCACCTGGCCGCCGTGACCAATCACGGCACCCACGTCATGTGCATCGACGGTGAGGTCAAACACCATAAACCGTTCTTCTTCACGTCGCGTGATTTGAACCGCATCGGGATTGTGCACCAGCGGCACCACTAAATCACGGATTAACGATTCAATTGTGACCATGATTACTTAGTGTAACGTGCTTCGTGGTACTTCTTCATGATACCCTGAGCGGACAGAAGAGTCCGAACGGTGTCAGAAGGCTGAGCACCCTTTTGCAACCAGTTGAAGACAGAGTCTTCGTCCAGCTTAACGGTAACGGGGTCCGTCAATGGGTTGTAGTAACCAACCTCTTCGATGAACCGGCCATCACGAGGTGAACGGCTGTCGGCAACGACAACACGGTAGAACGGGTTCTTCTTGGAACCCATGCGCTTCAAGCGAATCTTTACAGACATGTGTATATCCTCCTAGTAATTCTTAACAAGCAATAGTTTACCAGACGCGCGGAGAGGTGTAAAGGGGTTTTTCTTTACGGGTAGAGAGCGGAGCCCCGCGTTC
>NZ_BCVS01000170.1:0-2820 GCF_001591865.1 Lacticaseibacillus pantheris DSM 15945 = JCM 12539 = NBRC 106106 | reverse complement strand
CCCACACACCTCCACTCACCAACCCGACCGACGCGGCCTCTAACTACTAATGTTGCAACCACGTCTTCCAGCACAATGCCTCCACTTCACCACCACTTTGCCAGCACCCGTTAGTTCGAAGCTTGATCCTTGCATTGACCAGATAGTTATGTTGCACATTTACCTACCCCGTATAGCAACGATGAGTATAAATACAACCTGGCCATTCTTGCGGGGGGGACTGCGGCAGACAGACAGGTACTCGTGAACCCCGTCTTCCGCTACCCCACGGGTTCGGGTCACCTACACTAGACGTATTGACATTCCCAGTACCTACCGTTACTATGTACCCGTACCTAGTATTACCGAGTAGGCGACAATTACTAACGAACGTTAAGTGCAACCAGCTAGCTAGCAGCTTTTGAGAGGTGAACGAATTGAAAGGTCTAACCGAATTATTGAAGGGTGCACTCGAAGGTATCGTCCTTCAGCGTATTGCCCAAAGCGAAACGTACGGATACGAAATCACCACCTACCTGGTCGACCTCGGCTTTGAAGACATCGTTGAAGGTACCGTCTACACCGTGCTTCTGCGACTCGAGAAAAAGGGATTGCTGAACGTCGACCGGCGTAAGTCCGAGATGGGCCCACCCCGCAAGTTCTACACACTCAACCCAGCAGGTGAACAATACCTGCACGAATTCTGGCAAAAATGGGACTTTCTGGGCGCTACCATGAACAAATTGAAGGAGCAAAGCCATGCCTAACATTAAAAGTAGCATCAACAACATGATTAAGGACAAAAAGCGCTACAAGCAGTTCACTAAGGACGTCGCGGCCTTACCCGCGCCTTACGCAGCAACCGTAACCGCCCTCACCAAATATATGTGGAACTTCGCCCGCAGTGGGGCCATGATGGACGTCCTTGAAGAAATTTTGCGTATCTTCCAGGAAAACGCAGCGGAGAACGTGCCCGTCCTACAAATTGTCGGTGATGACCCGGTAGAATTCGCCGAAAACATCATGGCACAATACCCCGACGAACTCTGGCTGATAAAGTACCGCAATCAGCTGCGCAAACAGGTGGCGGAGGCTGAGCAATCATGAACGCAATCACAGTCCGCGGCGTTACCAAAAACTTTGGCGAGCTCTCAGTACTCAAAGGCGTTAACCTTGACGTCCAACAAGGTGAAATTTTCACCTTGCTGGGCGCTAACGGTGCCGGCAAAAGCACCCTGATCAACATTTTGACCACACTCTCCCTGCCAAACTCTGGCACCGTGAGCATCATGGGCTTCGACCCACGCAAAGATGGCAACGCAGTGCGCAAGCTAATCAGCCTGAACGCGCAAACTGCCACACTTGACGGCGAATTTTCCGGTGCCGAAAACCTGCGGCTAATTGCACAACTTCGTGGGGTCAGGAACGAGCGGGCGGAGATTGCCGTGCTCGCAACACGGTTGAACCTGACCGACTTTTTACACCGAAAAGTTAAAACCTACTCAGGAGGTATGCGCCGACGCCTAGATATTGCGATGTCACTGATCGGCAATCCGCAAATCGTATTTCTTGACGAGCCCACAACCGGGGTGGATCCCCAGAACCGGCTGGAGCTTTGGCAGATGATTCGCGAAATTCGCGATGCCGGTAAAACGGTCTTCCTTACCACGCAGTACCTCGATGAGGCCGACGCCCTATCCGACCATATAGCCTTTATCCATGACGGCACCATTGTTAAATACGGCACCCCGGCGGCAATCAAGCAACGCGTCGCCGCTACGTACACGCTGCAGGTCGCCCCTTCCGACCAGGATGCGGCAGGAACGGCTTTGTCTAAAGCAGGCATTCACTATGTGCAGGCCGAACACGGTGTGACACTATCCGCTGACAGCGGTAACGCTGCTTTGGCAAGCCTACTGGACGCCCAAATTAACGTTGAGCACTTCGACCGTGACGAAACTAACCTGGAGTCGGTTTTTCTGGACGTCACTGGAAAGGTGGAAAAATATGAAAACCATTAAGCAACTCGGCGTCCTCACGGGGCGCATTATTCGTCAAAATTTGACGAATGCGGACACCATCATCACCGTGATTGCGATGCCGATGTTCATGCTACTGTTCTTTGTGTACGTCATGGGTGGCAACATCGTTACTGGCAACGGTAACGGCGCGTCCGCCTACCTGCGCTATGCTTTGCCCGGATTTTTGCTCCTGACAATGGCGATGGGCTCAGCCTATACGTCCATGCGCATCAACTTCGACCGCACGTCGGGGTTCCTGGATAGGTTGCACTCACTGCCAATATCGCGCTGGGTAATACTTGGTTCACACGTGTTGGCGTCAGTAATTTTTATGCTGATTGCCGAAGCGCTGGTCTTCCTAGTCGGCGTGGCGATGGGTTACCGGACCGACGCAACGCTTGGTTCAGCCTTCATGTTCCTGGGCCTGTCCGTCCTCTTTGGCCTGGGCATCACGCTGCTGGCGGTCCCGTTTTCACTCAAAGCGGATAACTACGCATCAGCGGGTGGTTTCTCGTACGTTCTGTTGATGCTGCTGTTTGTCAGTTCGGCCCTCATGCCTACTAAAGGAATGGCGAAACCCATCCAAATTTTTGCGGACCACCAACCAATGACTCCGATTGTCAATGCGGCCCGCGGGCTACTCGACCAGGCGGCAGTGGTCGGCCAGCACACCGATATAATCGCCGTTGCTTGGCTAGTCGGCTCAATCATTGTCTTCGGACTCCTATCTTACCGCGTCTACATGCACATGTTCCTGGCCAAATAGTTTTTTGGGGGAGTGCTGGCAAAGTGGCGGTGGGCTTTCGGTCAGGCTCTGAAT
>NZ_BCVS01000169.1:0-2834 GCF_001591865.1 Lacticaseibacillus pantheris DSM 15945 = JCM 12539 = NBRC 106106 | reverse complement strand
ATAGTTCGTGAACTCTAATCCCAGGGATCATGAATCAATGCTCAGACTTTACTCAACTGACTGGTATACACGTTACTATTCATGTGATTATGCCGACAGTTTCGTTTGGAATTGATTTACCATTAAAATTTTGGGCTGTTGGCGGACCCGTAAACTTAACGTTAGACCTCTACCGTTGGTCGTACTGGCGTGATGGCTCCGGTTGAGCGGTTGGTCCCCGCGACCGGAGCCATCACGCCAGTACGGCCAGCCACCAGCAGCGGTCCACCAAGTCGCAGTACACCACGGCACCCCCGCCGGGCAGAACCGCCACCCGTACACTAAATAATGCGCATATAAAAACCGCCGCAGCCAGGCCGCGACGGTATTGTTAGCTATGCTTCCAGCACCTGCTTCAAGAACGTTTGTAACCGTTCGTGTTGTGGGTGCTCAAAAATTTGTTCTGGCGTTCCTTGTTCCAGTACCTTGCCATCGCCGAAGAATACGACACGATCGGCCACTTCCTTGGCAAAGCCCATCTCGTGCGTCACGATGACCATCGTCATACCCTCTTTGGCCAACTGGCGCATGACACCCAGCACGTCGCCGACCATCTCGGGGTCCAGCGCACTGGTTGGCTCGTCAAACAACATGATGTCGGGGTGCATCGCCAACGCACGGGCAATCGCCACCCGCTGCTTCTGGCCGCCTGACAAGGAGTCTGGCATTGCGTCAGCCTTGTCGGTTAAGCCGACCTGTTCCAGAAGCTTGATGGCTTCTGCGTCGGCCTCGGCCTTGGTCCGTAAACCGAGTTCGGTAGGGGACAAAGTAATGTTTTGCTTGACCGACATGTTCGGAAACAGGTTGAAGTGCTGGAACACCATCCCGATTTTCTGGCGTACCTGGTCGATGTTGACGCCGGGTTTGGCGATGTCCTCGCCGTCGATGACAATGTCGCCTGACGTAGTGGTTTCCAGGCCGTTAATCATGCGCAAGACGGTACTCTTACCGGCACCAGACGGTCCAATCAGCACGACCACCTCGTTATCCTCAACTTTGAGGTCAACGCCCTTGATGACGTCGTTGTTGCCGTAACTTTTGTGCACATTTTGCATTTCTACTCGAGTTTTAGTCATTTATTTTACCTTCTTTTGTACCCAGTTAGACAGCCACGTGAGCAAAGTGATGATGATTAAGTACATCAGCGCGACCATCGTCCAAATCTTAAAGCCTTCCATGTTGCGGGCAATGATAATCTTCCCGGTTTGGGTCAGTTCGAGCAAGCCAAGGACGGACAAAATCGACGTGTCCTTTAGCGTAATTATAAACTGATTGATAAACGATGGAATCATAATTTTGATACCCTGTGGCAGAATGACTTTGCGCATGGATTTGGTCCACGGCAACCCCAGACTACGGGCAGCCTCCATCTGACCACCGTCAACCGCCTGGATACCACCCTTGACGAACGCGGCGGTGTACGCCCCCTCGTTCAAGGTCAGGGTCACGACGCCGGCGATTAGTGCCGGTATCTTAGCGCCAATTAGTGACGGAATCCCCGTGTAGATAAAGAGGGCGAGCACCATCAGCGGCAGTCCACGGAAGATGTAAATGAACGTTGTGGCAACACCCTGGGCAAACTTGTTGGGGATAACCCCGATGAGCCCAAAGATAATCCCGATAACGGTGGCAAAGACGATTCCCAGTACGGTGAGCTGCAGGGTTTCACCCAAGCCGCCCATGAGGGTGCCCCAATTAGATTTCAGCAAACCCATAAAGCTGTGGTCACTGTCGTTCGTCTTCGCTGCGGTTTTGGCCTGCGACTTTTGCGATCCGTTACCCAGGTATTTGCGCACGATTTTCGCGTACGTACCGTTGGCCTTAATCTTCTTGAGGCCCGCATTGACTTTGGGTAGGAGATCATTGGCGTGGGACTTGGCAATCGCGATGCCGTAGTAGCCCGACTTTGCGGGTTTCGTCACGATTTTGAGGCTCAGCCCGGTGGCGATACCGTACTGCATGACGGGCTCATCTTCAAAGCAGGCGGCGGAGTTCCCAGTGATGACGTCCTGATACATATTGTTCGAGTCGTCAAAGGTGACCACTTTAAGGTGGTACTTGTCCTTAATACTGTGTACGTAGTCAGCGGCGCTAGTACCGGTTTTGACGGCAACGCGCTGACCGCGGAGGGAGTTCAAAGTGTGATATTTGCTGCCAGTTTTGACGGCGCCAACAACCCCCGATTTATAGTACGGGTTACTCATGGCAAATTTAGCTTTTCGTTCCGGTGTGATGCTCATACCGGCAATGACGCCGTCAATCTGGTTGGCCTCCAGCGATTGTACGGCGGCGTTGAAGCCGAGCGGTTTTATGTTGACTTTGAAGCCTTCAGCTTTCGCGATGGCGTTCATGATATCGATGTCGATACCCACGTATTTATTACTCTTGTTGGCGTATTCGAACGGAGGAAAAGTGACGTCCGTGCCGATAGTATACGTCTGTTCGGCGGCGTTGACTGGTGTTAACTTCGGTGAGTTCCAGGCGAGGAACAAAGCAGCAGCCATGGCGAGCAGCGGCCAGAACCATTTCTTCTTCATGTGGCTAAAAACACCCTTTCTAGTTGGTACAGCGCGGCAGTTTTCGTGCCACGCGTGCGTGCAAAGAAACATCAATGTTTTCAGTCTACCGAACCGGCGGGAGGTAGTCCATGGTTTTTGTCAGGTTTGATTACACAAAGCAGTCATCTTTTACATGTATCGGCTGCTTGACTGGCAGCTTGGCTGGTTGTGCCGGTCCGGCGGCTCCGGTTAGGTGGTTGCTTGGCTGGTCGTACTGGAGTAATGGTTCCGGTTGAG
>NZ_BCVS01000168.1:0-2874 GCF_001591865.1 Lacticaseibacillus pantheris DSM 15945 = JCM 12539 = NBRC 106106 | reverse complement strand
CTCAACCGGAACCACCACGCCAGTACAACCAGCCAACGGTAGCGGTCCACCGAGTCGTAGTACCCCACCGGCCAGAGCCGCCACCATACCAACCCCTATACCGTGTGTAACTGTCCAACCGTGCTCGTGACGTCAGCGTAGCCCTTGCTATCAAGGATAGACTGAAGTTCGCCGTTCAAGCGGTCGAACACCGCCACACCTTCTGGTCCAAACGCCGTCGCCACCTGCACCATCGAAGCTCCACACAGAATCAGGTCGTACACATCCCGACCCGTCTGCACGCCCCCCGTACCAATCAAAGCAATGTCGTCCCGCAGCCGCTCGTGCAGCGCGCGGACGTTTGCTAGTGCAGTTGGTTTCGCGTACCCACCGCCAATTCCACCAAAACCACCTTTGGGCTCAATCATCGGCGCGTCCGTCTCGGGGTCAACAAAGAACCCGTTGCCTAAACTGTTGATGCTGTTCGCGTACTTAATGGGGTACTTATTCAAAACAGCGGCAATCTGGTCAAAGTGGATGGGGTCAAAGAATGGCGGCAACTTTACCCCCAGTTCCAGATTGTCAAAACGGTCGAACACCTTGGCCAGCAGCTTGTCCGTCGCGTCAAAGTCGTAAGCCAACTGCGGGTGCCCCGGAATGTTCGGGCACGACAGGTTAAGTTCGACGATACCGGCAAAGTCGCTCGCGGCAATTGTCTCCAACACCGCCATCTGATCCTCCTCGGAGAAACCAGCGACGGATAAGAAATTATTTGCGCCCTGATCCGGCAAACTAGTCAAATAGTCCAAATAGTACGGCAACCCCTTGTTCGGCAGACCCATGGAATTGATACTACCGTACGGCAAAGCCGACATCCGGTGACCGGGATTACCAGCGCGTGGTTCCCGGGTTGCCGTCTTCGTGACGAAACTCCCCGCGCTGCTTTGCCGCAACGCCTCCAGCTCCTCCACCGTGGTGCAGCGCACACCGGCTCCGTTCATCAATGGGCTCGTATATGTCCGCCCCAGAAACTTGGTAGTTAACGTCATTATGCTGCCTCCTCTGCCTGCGCGTGCAGGTGCCGTAACCCGTGCATCGAAATCATCGTGATAAAGCTGAGCGTGTAGAGCGCCGCCAGGAACCCCATGACAACGAGGAGCGAGTAGCGGTCCATCAAGAATCCAATCACGACGGACGAAAAGCCCCCAATTGCCCGACCAATATTGACAATCACGTTATTGGCCGTGGAGCGGATGGCGCTCGGATAAAGCTGGCTGATAACCGCGCCATACCCACCAAACATACCGTTGGAAAAGAAACCGACGACGGCCCCCGCCACCAGCATGGTTGCCCGACTGTTGACCATGGCGATACCAAACACCGACAAGGCGGACGCAATGAGGAAAATACCGAAAGCACGCCGCGGGCCAAACTTATCCAGCACCGTACCAAAGGTCATCATGCCGAGGCTCATACCAATGATTGTGGTAATCATCCATACCGATGAGCCCGATACGGACAGGTGTAGCTGCGCCTGCATGATGGTCGGCAACCAGCTCATGAGGCCAAAGTAGCCAGCAATCTGCACAATCACCATGAAGATCAGCGACAAAGTTTGTACCGTCAACCGTGGCGTCTTGAATAATTCGCTCACGGCAACCCGTGGTGTGGCCCCCGCGGCTTTACGTTCGAGGAAACTGTCACTCTCACGGACATGCCGGCGAATGAACACGATGAGGACTACCGGCACGACGCCGACCAGGAAGAGCACGTTCCAGGTGCTGATGTTCAGGATCCAGGCGGCGACAATTGCGGCGAGCACTGCCCCGACCTGGCCACCAACCGCCGCAACGGAAGTCAGCCGGCCGATGTCCTTCCGCGGAAAGTTATCGGCGATGAGGGTAATCCCGACACCGTATTCACCACCCGCACCAATGCCCGCAATGAAGCGGCAGATGTAGACCATGTAGACGTTGTGGGCAAAAAACATTGCGGCGGTAGCGATGGCAAAAATAAAGACCGTTTGCGAGAATGTTTTCACACGCCCGAAACGGTCACCTAAAATACCGAATATTAAACCACCAACCAGCATACCGAGGTTGGTAACAGTGGCAATAAAACCTGCCTGGGTGCCGCTCAGATGCATATCGGCGGCGATGGAACTCAAAGCAAAGGACAGGAACATCACGTCCATGTTCTCCAACGCAAAGCCGGCACTGGTGGAAGCCAGCACCCACTTGCGCTGCGTAGCCACTGACTGTGGCTGCGGAACCGACACTACTTGACTCATAATAATCCCTCCAAAATGGCTGCTCACGGGCAACCGTTATTTTGTGTTCATACATCGCAAGCAGTATCCCACATCTCCGCCACCATGGCAAGAGGTATGAACCGACCGGGTTGGTGAGGTAGGGAGGATCCGGCGGGAGGGCTTAATCTGCGGCCGAAGCTACGAGCCTCACGCTCTCGCCCGTTCCGGGCTACCACGAAAATTTGAACTCGAGAAAATCACTCGATTTCAAATTTTTGATTCTGTACGTCGCTCCGCTCCTACAGAACTTCGGGCCTGCAGCCGCCGCAGATTAAGCCCTCCCGCCTACACCTCCCTACCTCACCAACCCTAGTTTTGCTTCCGCGCCAAATGAAATTCAACACAGTATTTGCTATGTACGTCCCTGCAATATTAATAAAATATCTCACCGGTGAAATCGCAATAATTATTTTGCCGGTGGACCGAAAAAAACGGGTGGTGAAATTTCCAGGATGCAGTGACATCAGAAAACGGTTAAGCGTCTGAACAAAACACCCATTCCAAGGTTTTGCTAGAAGGAACGTGTGCCGGGGTAGTGGCCTGGTGGGTGGAGCCGACTGGGACTGGAACGGTGACCGCTGTTA
>NZ_BCVS01000167.1:0-2924 GCF_001591865.1 Lacticaseibacillus pantheris DSM 15945 = JCM 12539 = NBRC 106106 | reverse complement strand
CGCAGCTCGTTTTCATACGCACGAGTAACACGGGAGCACCTCCGGGACATTGTCGTGGTTACTGTTTTGTCCGTAGCCAGAACGAGAACAGTTGCGTGTCAAGCGACATGGATTACTATAATTGCGGCTGCAGTTAAGCCCATTTTTGGCCTTTTGGTGTTAGTAGCTTATGCGTCGCTTTCTGCGTAGCGCGTTTCCCGTCCAACTCTCCGCCCCAAACCCCATCCCAGGCCTCAAACCTATTTCCCCGCCACTAACGCACACACCCCCAAAGGAGGTAGCATCATGCCTACATACAACTTTGCCGCCGGTCCGGCCGTCATGCCGGAACCGGTTATCAACCAGATTCAGCGCGAACTGCCATCACTCGGTGGTTCCGGAATGAGCATCACGGAAATTTCTCACCGTTCGGCTGCATTCACCGACATTATTGAGCGCGCGGAGGCCGATTTGCGGGCGCTGATGGATATTCCCGACGATTACGCCGTTCTGTGGATGCAGGGCGGCGGCACCGGTCAGTTTGCCGCCGCACCTTTGAACCTCGCCACCACGCACCAGCGCATTGCGTTGCTCGACAGCGGTCACTGGGCGGTGCGGGCCGGCGACGAAGCGACCAGTCTGGGGTTCAAAGTGGACGTGGTTGGCAGTACCAAAGCTGACCATTACCACACACTCCCGGAGTTGGCACACCCATTAACCGCCGGCACGTACGATTACCTCCACATCACCACGAACAATACAATCGAGGGCACGGCGTTCCATCAGTTACCCGCGACAAACGGAACCACGTTGGTGGGGGACATGTCGTCCAACATTCTTGCCGAACGGTATAACGTCCGCGACTTTGGCCTCATCTTTGCGGGAGCACAGAAGAACTTGGGCCCCGCCGGCGTAACGATTGTTATCGTTCGGCGCGACCTGGTTCACCAAGTGTCGCACTTGCCCAGCATGTTGAATTACCAGTTGTTTATGGACAAGCATTCTTTGTATAACACCCCGCCAGTTTTCGCAATCTACGCGTGCGGGTTGGTGCTGCAGTGGCTGCGCGAGCAGGGCGGCGTGGACGAAATGGAGCGGCGCAACCGGGAAAAGTCGGGCCGACTATACGACTTTCTGGATGAATCAAAGTTGTTTTACAACCCAGTTACCTCCAACGCGCGATCCCTCACCAACGTACCGTTTATGACGGGCGACGCGGATTTGGATGCGCAAGTCATTGCGGCCTGCCAGGCGGCGGGTTTGATGAACCTGAAGGGCCACCGAAGCGTGGGCGGCCTGCGCGCCAGTTTGTACAACGCGCTACCACTAGCGGCAGTGGACGCGTTGATCGATTGCTTATACCACTTTGAAAAGGATCACGCGTAGACGCGTACAGGAGGACTGATTATGTTTCAAGTAAAGACATTTAACGCCATTGCACAGGTGGGACTCGATTCGTTTACTAACAATTACGCGGTCAACCAGACGGACGCCGCGGACGCGTACCTGATCCGGTCGGTGGACTTACACGGCGCGACTTTGCCCGCTGCTTTGAAGGTCATTGCGCGTGCCGGCGCGGGATTCAACAACATTCCGTTGGATTTGGCGACGGCGAACGGTACCGCGGTGTTCAACACCCCCGGCAGCAATGCCAACGCGGTTAAGGAGCTGGTCATCACGATGCTGGTGGCGGCGGCCCGCAACGTCTTTGCGGCAGCGGAGTACGCCGGCCACAATAGCGGCGCCGACATTTCGACGCGGACGGAGCACGACAAAACTAAGTTCAACGGCACCGAGTTGATGGGCAAAACGTTGGCAGTCATTGGCGTGGGGCACGTGGGGGCGTTGGTTGCCCACGCGGCCAGCGATATGGGGATGAAGGTGGTGGGTTACGACCCGTACCTGTCGGCGGACGACGCCTGGCATATTCCCACGAGCACCGTACGGGCACGGACGTTGGCGGTGGCGCTGGCGAACGCGGACTACGTGACGGTGCACGTACCGAAAAACGAGGAAACCACGGGGATGATTAGCACGGCAGAGCTGGCGATGATGCGGCCGGACAGCGTCCTCCTCAACTTTGCCCGGGGTGGCATCGTGGACAACAAAGCCGTGGTGCACGCGTTGGACGAGGGCCGGCTGCGACAGTACCTGACCGATTTTGGCGACGACGTGATCCTGGGGCGCGATGATGTGGTGGTGACGCCACATATTGGTGGCTCGACGCTCGAGGCGGAGGCGAACGGCGCGGTGCAGGGGGCGCAGACCATCATGAGCTTCCTGGAGACGGGGAACGTGAACCACAGTGTGAACCTGCCGACGTTGCAGGTGCCGTTCACGACGCAGTACCGGTTGACGCTGATGCACCAAAACAAGCCGAACATGGTTGGGCAGATTGCGACCATGTTGGCGCAGCGGGGAATTAACATTGAGGGCATGAGCAACGCGGCAAGGGACGACGTGGCGTACAGTATTATTGACGTTAACCAGTTCACTGGGGCGCAGGACGCGGAGCTGCTGGGGAAGTTAAAGCAGATTGACGCGGTGTACCGGGTGCGGTTGTTGCGGCGGCCGGAGCCACAGGTAATTTAGCGGGCGGCCATTGACAAGCAAAATGCGCTTGTGTAGTATCGTAAATAACTTATTAATTAAATAGCTATTGGGTCGGTCCGTCGTCGGGCGGTCGGCTTAGGCACTCACCTCACAATCGTAGGCACGGCGCATGGCGCTGGAAGGTTGTGGGGTGGGTGCTTTTTGTTAGAGAGCGGAGCAGGCCGTTTAGAAAGCAGAGCATAAGTTACTGCCACCGAAAGGCCCGCACTTGGCCTTTTGGTGGCAGTAGCTTATGCGTCGCTTTCTGGCCTGCGCAGCTCGTTTCCATACGCACGGGTAACGCGGGAGCGCTGTACCGTCTAGCCGTTAAAGTAGCGGTGAAGCCCGGGCTT
>NZ_BCVS01000166.1:0-2996 GCF_001591865.1 Lacticaseibacillus pantheris DSM 15945 = JCM 12539 = NBRC 106106 | reverse complement strand
CCAACCCGACCAACGCTGCCGGCGACCACTAAGGTTGCAATCATGGCGCAGGGCACGTAAGCCGCAACCCCCCCGCCGCGTTGCCAGCACCTTCAAACCGCTGGCATTGAATTGCGGAGTTAAACCCGGTATAATTGGTGGTCACGATGAAAGTATATGAACGGAGTTGATGGTTGTGAAGTTATCAGTCTTTTGCGGCTCGCGCTACGGCGCCAAGAAGAGCTATGAACAGGTGGCCCACGCATTCGGGTGGTACCTCGGCAGCCACCACGTGGAGCTAGTGTACGGAGGCTCGGTCTCGGGTATCATGGGTACCATTAGTGGTGCGACGTTGGCCGCCGGCGGTGAAGTCACCGGGATTTACCCCGAGGGCCTCTTTGACGCGGAATTGCCACGTGTGAACACCACCCACGCCATCCGTACTAGTACCATCGATGAACGGAAAAAGTTGCTCATTGAAGAGCCCGACGCCTTCTTTGTTTTCCCCGGTGGTTTTGGCACGCTAGAGGAAATTTCGCAGGCAATCTCATGGATGACCATTGGGCTCATTGAAGTGAAGCCGATTGGCATTTTCAACATGGGTGGATTCTATGACCCGCTGGTAGAGCAACTGCAAATCTTTGTGGATCAAGGCTTTGCGACCGATATCATGCCGCACATTCACGTATCCGACAACTTCGAGGACCTCGTGCAGATGCTGGACGCCGACCGGGCTGCTCTGGATGCCACCGCGGCGGCGAAATAATTCTCACTAGAGGTGGCATTTGCCGCCTCTTTTGCGTATTGTAAAGGTGACGGTACCGAATGTTGGTGCTAATCGGTTTTGTTAGTGGTATATTAATGCTTATGTCGTGCCCACCTGTCTGGGCATGTTTGTGGGTTGGACGCTCGCAATAGCAATCGTGGCGGCCGGCTTACCATTACTGAATAGGAGTACATAAAGCGATGCATTCACTGAAACGGTTCTTCATCGGACGGCCGCTTAAGTCGTCCGAAGAAGGTGGGCAGAAGCTGGGTAAGTTAAAGGCGTTAGCAATGTTGAGTTCGGACGCCCTTTCATCCGTGGCGTACGGAACTGAACAAATTGTGCTGGTCCTGACGACACTGTCGGCGGCGGCAATTTGGTACTCGTTACCAATCGCGGCTTTCGTATTGGTGCTGTTACTCAGCTTGACCCTGTCGTATCGTCAAATAATTCACGCGTATCCCGGTGGGGGTGGCGCCTACGTGGTGTCCAGCCAGAATCTAGGCCGTAATGCCGGTTTATTGGCCGGGGGTTCGTTACTGATTGATTACATGCTGACCGTGGCGGTTTCCGTGTCTTCAGGGGCGGAGGCCATCACGTCGGCCATTCCGGCTTTGTACGGGCACGAGGTCACCATTTCGCTGGTCATTATCTTCCTGCTGATGGTCATGAACCTGCGGGGGATGAGCGAGTCCGCATCATTCCTGATGATTCCCGTGTACCTGTTTGTGGTCTCCATTGTGGCCATGATTATTTGGGGCTTGTTCCGGATTATGACGGGCTCCATTCCGTACGCGGCCCACGCAGCGGTTGGCTCCGTGGTGCCCGGCATCACGGCGGCCCTGATCTTCCGGGCGTTTAGTAGTGGTTCCAGTTCCCTGACGGGGGTGGAAGCTATCAGTAATGCCGTGCCTTTCTTCAAGAAGCCCCGGGCAAAGAACGCAGCGGGGACGTTGGCCATCATGGCCGCGATTCTCGGGTTCTTCTTTGCGGGTATTACGTTCCTGAACTACTGGTACGGGATTGTACCTGAAGCCAAAGTGACGGTGCTGTCGCAGGTTGCCGGCCACACCTTTGGCAGTGGTAGCATTATGTACTACGTGGTGCAGTTTGCGACTGCCCTGATTCTGGCCGTGGCGGCGAACACCGGCTTCTCGGCGTTCCCCGTGCTGGCGTTTAACCTGGCTAAGGATAAGTACATGCCGCACATGTACATGGACCGTGGGGACCGGCTCGGCTTTTCCAACGGGATTATCACGTTGGCGCTGGGTTCAGCCGTCCTAATCGCGATTTTCCATGGTAGTACGGAGCGCCTGATTCCGTTGTATGCGGTTGGGGTGTTCATTCCGTTTACGCTGAGTCAAAGTGGGATGATTCGCCACTGGCTGAAGCGGCGGGGGACGGAGAGCGGTATCTTTGGCAAGACTTTAGCGAACTTCTCGGGGGCGTTGATTTCCTTTGCCATTCTGGTGATTCTGTTCGTTTACCGATTGCCAGATATTTGGCCGTTCTTTATCATCATGCCGGCGCTGCTGTTCCTGTTTTACAAGATTAAGCATCACTACACGAACGTGGCGGAGCAGCTGCGTTTGATGAAAGACGATGCAAAGTTGCATGAGTACAGCGGTAGCACGGTGATTGTCCTGGTGGGTAACGTGACGCGGGTGACCCGGGGAGCGTTGAATTACGCGCAGACGATTGGCGATTACGTCATTGCGATGCACGTATCGATGGATGAGAACCCGACGAAGGAGCACGAGACGCAGGCGGAGTTCAGGGCGGACTTCCCTGACGTACGGTTTGTGGACGTGCATTCGAGTTACCGGTCGGTGCAGGGGCCGGTGATCCGGTTTGTGGACACGATTGCGCGCAACGCGGCGAAGCGGAACTTTACGACGACGGTGTTGATACCGCAGTTTGTGCCGCGAAAGGGTTGGCAGAATATTCTGCATAACCAGACGAATATTCGGTTGAGGGCGGCGTTCGCGCGGCGCGAGAATATTATTATGGCTACGTATAGTTATCATTTGAAGAAGTAGAGAGAGCGGAGCAGGCCGTTTAGAGAGAGCGGAGCCCCGCGCTTAGAAACCAGAGTATAAGGCAGGCCGGACGAGAATCCCGCACTTGGATTCTTGTTCGGCCTGCCTTATACGTCGGTTTCTGCGGGGCGCAGCTCGTTTCAATAAGCAAAGATAACGGAAAAGCGCCGGAGCATTCCCCGGCTATATATCGAGGGCCCGCACTTGGATTC
>NZ_BCVS01000165.1:0-3281 GCF_001591865.1 Lacticaseibacillus pantheris DSM 15945 = JCM 12539 = NBRC 106106 | reverse complement strand
AAGCGTGGCAGCTTCCTACCCTCGCAGGCAGTTTCCCACCAACTACTATCGGCGTAGAGAAGCTTAACTTCTGTGTTCGGCATGGGAACAGGTGTATCCTTCTCGCTATCGCCACCACACTATTTGTTTGAGAGTTTATACCCTCAAAACTGGCTATCATTGCTTTAAGTTTACCATAGAACGCGTATCTGTGTCGCGGTTAAATACGGAGTATTCAACCATTTGGTTAAGTCCTCGACCGATTAGTATTGGTCCGCTCCATACATCGCTGTACTTCCACTTCCAACCTATCTACCTGATCATCTCTCAGGGGTCTTACTTCCATATAGGAATGGGAAATCTCATCTTGAGGGTGGCTTCACGCTTAGATGCTTTCAGCGTTTATCCAGTCCATACGTAGCTACCCAGCGATGCGCCTGGCGGCACAACTGGTACACCAGCGGTATGTCCATCCCGGTCCTCTCGTACTAAGGACAGCTCCTCTCAAATTTCCTGCGCCCGCGACGGATAGGGACCGAACTGTCTCACGACGTTCTGAACCCAGCTCGCGTACCGCTTTAATGGGCGAACAGCCCAACCCTTGGGACCGACTACAGCCCCAGGATGCGATGAGCCGACATCGAGGTGCCAAACCTTCCCGTCGATGTGGACTCTTGGGGAAGATAAGCCTGTTATCCCCAGGGTAGCTTTTATCCGTTGAGCGATGGCCTTTCCATTCAGAACCACCGGATCACTAAGCCCGACTTTCGTCCCTGCTCGACTTGTCAGTCTCGCAGTCAAGCTCCCTTATACCTTTACACTCTGCGAATGATTTCCAACCATTCTGAGGGAACCTTTGGGCGCCTCCGTTACATTTTAGGAGGCGACCGCCCCAGTCAAACTGCCCACCTGACACTGTCTCCCGCCGCGCTAAGCGGCGTGGGTTAGAGCGTTCATACAGCAAGGGTAGTATCCCACCAACGCCTCCACCGAAACTAGCGTTCCGGTTTCTACGGCTCCTACCTATCCTGTACAAGCGGTACAAACACTCAATATCAAGCTACAGTAAAGCTCCATGGGGTCTTTCCGTCCTGTCGCGGGTAACCCGCATCTTCACGGGTACTATAATTTCACCGAGTCTCTCGTTGAGACAGTGCCCAAATCATTACGCCTTTCGTGCAGGTCGGAACTTACCCGACAAGGAATTTCGCTACCTTAGGACCGTTATAGTTACGGCCGCCGTTTACTGGGGCTTCAATTCTGGGCTTCGCTTACGCTAACTCATCCTTTTAACCTTCCAGCACCGGGCAGGCGTCAGCCCCTATACGTCATCTTACGATTTAGCAGAGACCTGTGTTTTTGATAAACAGTTGTTTGGGCCTATTCACTGCGGCTGACCTTGCGGTCAGCACCCCTTCTTCCGAAGTTACGGGGCTATTTTGCCGAGTTCCTTAACGAGAGTTCGCTCGCTCACCTGAGGATACTCTCCTCGACTACCTGTGTCGGTTTGCGGTACGGGTAGATTATTTCTCACTAGAAGCTTTTCTCGGCAGTGTGACATCAAGCACTTCGCTACTTAAATTTCGCTCCCCATCACGCCTTGTCCTTAAAGAAGTAAGCATTTCACTCGCTTCAAGACTTAACGCTTGGACATCCATTTCCAGCCGGATGCATGCTTTAGCCTCCTGCGTCCCTCCATCGCTCAAACAAAATAATCTAGTACAGGAATCTCAACCTGTTTGCCATCGACTACGCCTCTCGGCCTCGCCTTAGGACCCGACTAACCCTGGGAGGACGAGCCTTCCCCAGGAAACCTTAGTCATACGGTGGACAGGATTCTCACCTGTCTTTCGCTACTCATACCGGCATTCTCACTTCTAAGCGCTCCAGCCGTCCTCACGATCGACCTTCAACGCACTTAGAACGCTCTCCTATCGCGTCCACGTAGTGGACACCCACAGTTTCGGTACTATGCTTAAGCCCCGGTATATTTTCGGCGCAGCGTCACTCGACTAGTGAGCTATTACGCACTCTTTAAATGGTGGCTGCTTCTGAGCCAACATCCTAGTTGTCTGTGCAACGCCACATCCTTTTCCACTTAGCATAGATTTAGGGACCTTAACTGGTGATCTGGGCTGTTCCCCTTTCGACAATGGACCTTATCGCTCACTGTCTGACTCCCGGACTAAAATATGCGGCATTCGGAGTTTATATGAATTCAGTAACCCATGATGGGCCCCTAGTCCAAACAGTGCTCTACCTCCGCTATTCATCATCCGAGGCTAACCCTAAAGCTATTTCGGAGAGAACCAGCTATCTCCAAGTTCGTTTGGAATTTCACCGCTACCCACACCTCATCCCAACATTTTTCAACATATACGGGTTCGGTCCTCCAGTGCGTTTTACCACACCTTCAACCTGGACATGGGTAGGTCACTTGGTTTCGGGTCTACATCATCATACTCATTCGCCCTATTCAGACTCGCTTTCGCTACGGCTTCAGCTTTTCACTTTAACCTCGCATGATAACGTAACTCGCCGGTTCATTCTACAAAAGGCACGCCGTCACCCATTAACGGGCTTCGACTAATTGTAGGCACACGGTTTCAGGAACTATTTCACTCCCCTTCCGGGGTGCTTTTCACCTTTCCCTCACGGTACTGGTTCACTATCGGTCACTAGGGAGTATTTAGCCTTGGGAGATGGTCCTCCCGGATTCCGACGGAATTTCACGTGCTCCGCCGTACTCAGGATCCTGAACGGAGGGTAAGCAATTTCGACTACAGGGCTTTCACCTTGTTTCGCGTAGCTTTCCAGCTAACTTCGTCTATCACTTACTTTGGTAACTCCAATGTTCAGTCCTACAACCCCAAAGAGCAAGCTCTTTGGTTTGGGCTCTTCCCGTTTCGCTCGCCGCTACTAAGGGAATCGATTTTTCTTTCTCTTCCTGCAGGTACTTAGATGTTTCAGTTCCCCGCGTCTACCTTCAACATAGCTATGAATTCACTATGTGATAACTTGATTACTCAAGCTGGGTTGCCCCATTCGGAAATCTCCGGATCAAAGCTTACGTACAGCTCCCCGAAGCATATCGGTGTTAGTCCCGTCCTTCATCGGCTCCTAGTGCCAAGGCATTCACCGTGCGCCCTTTGTAACTTAACCTAGACAAATATAATTTGTCGGTTATCGCGATTCGAATTTCACTGACCTTACGGTCAGCTTAAGAAACTCGCACAAATACGCTGTGTTCTCGGCATTTAAAACTTAAAAACAATGATATCCAGTTTTCAAAGTACAAACAA
>NZ_BCVS01000164.1:0-3302 GCF_001591865.1 Lacticaseibacillus pantheris DSM 15945 = JCM 12539 = NBRC 106106 | reverse complement strand
TTGCTACACCCGCACGCTCCAGCCCGTGCCGGGCTGCCACGAATTATGGAGCCAAAGGAACCCACTTTGTCTCCATAATTTGCCGCTGTACGTCACTCCGTTCCTACAGCGCTCTGGGGTCGCAGCAACTACGGCTCCGGGCACGACGCCTCCGTCCCAAAGACCACCCGCGGGTTCCCGCACTTGGAGTTGGCCAAATATATTTGGATGGCGCTCAACATTAGCTAAAGTTGTCGGTGTTGACCTTAATCAGTAGCAGGTCTATGTGTATGCACACTGAAGTTGGTTATTCGTTGTGAAACCAGACCCTCCTGCGGTTACGAAAGCATCGTTTGTAATTATTCTGCCAAATCGCTGAACGGACATGAAATATATTTAGTGGTTCGTAGGATTACACTGGTAAGAACATTTTGCGGATAGTGTATACGCAAGTTAACAATTTCGAAGATTATGCTGGCGAGAGTCTTTGATAGTTGGTTCAGTAACTTTTTGCGTTGTTCATCCCTGCACAGTGTGGGTAGTTATGTGTGTATGTGGCATCGCAAATCTAGGGTTGTGTTGGTGGTGTGGTGCAGGGGGATGGTGGCCCGTTTGTGGCGGCTGCAGGCCCGTAGTTCTGTAGGAAGCGGAGCGACGTACAGAATCAAATCTGGTAGACCGGGTGGGTTTCCCGGGCTAGCAGATTCGCGGTAGCCGGCACGGCGAGAGCGTGAGGCTCGCAGCTTCGGCCACAAACGGGCCACCATCCACCGGAGCCACGCCGCCAACACAACCCGGTCAGTTAGATTAGCCCTGTAACGATAGCTAGGCACAAAGCCAAACCCGGGCTTTCCGCCTAGCTATCGTTACGCTCTGGCTTCTAACCGGTCAGCTTCGCCCTCTGGCATGTTATAATCACTAATGGTGAATTTAGAAGCACGGAGGCAACAGAATGATTCAAGAAGATATTGTTGCGGCTATCGCGGCCGCCGACCACATTATTATCCACCGGCACCAACGTCCCGACCCCGACGCCTTTGGCTCGCAATGCGGCTTGGCCGCCATCATCAAGGCTAGCTTTCCCGACAAGCGCGTACAGGTGACCGGCGCCGATAGTCCTAGCCTGTCCTGGTTGGCCACGATGGACGAGGTGACCGATGCAGATTACAAAGACGCACTGGTAATCGTCGTCGATACCGCCGATACGCCACGCATTGACGATGACCGCTTTGACCAGGGCACGCAACTAATTAAGATTGACCACCACCCTAATGACGATCCGTACGGCGACCTGGCCTGGGTAGCGCCCGACGCTTCCAGTACCAGTGAACTGCTGGTTGACTTAGTCACGCACGGTGACGGACAATTGAAGCTCGACAATGACGCCGCCCGCTGGCTGTATGCCGGCATCGTGGGTGACACCGGGCGGTTCATGTACAACAACACCACTGCGCACACCCTGCGCGATGTGGCCTTGCTGTACGGCTTTGACTTTGACCCGTCCGCAGTTAACCAAAAGATGAACGAGGTTACGCTTGGTCAGGCGCGCCTGCAGGGGCTGGCGATTGACGAGCACCACATGCGCGTTAGCCCGAACGGGGCCGCCGTCGTGGTCATTAGCCAGGCTGACCTCCAGCACCTCGGGATCGCCGCCGATCAGTACCAGGCCGCAGTTGGTTCCGCCGGTCGCCTTAACGAGATTCGCGCGTGGGCCATGTGCACCGAGCAGCCCGAGGGTAACTACCGGGTGAGCCTGCGGTCCAAGGGTGCCGTGATTAACGACATTGCGCGCGCCCACAATGGTGGTGGGCACCCACTGGCGAGCGGGGCCAAAGCCGCGGATCAGGCCGAAATCGACCAGATTTTTAACGAACTGGATGCTTTGCTGGCGGCAACGCCCCAAGCACCTTCAGAAAGCGAGTAATTAATGGATAACAAATTTCAACAATACGCGATTAACGATACGTTGATTGCAGCACTGAACCGGAATGGTTTTGTGCAACCAACACCCATTCAGGAACAAGTCATTCCGAAGGCGCTCAGGGGCGCTTCCATTGTGGGTCAGTCCCAGACTGGTTCCGGAAAGACGTTGGCATTCTTGCTGCCAATCATTAATAACATTAATGTGGGCGAGGATACCCTACAGGCCGTTATTACGGCGCCTAGCCGTGAGCTGGCCAACCAGATTTACAAGACGGCCACCGAGCTCCTTGGCGAAGACAATCCCGTCCGCGTGGGCCGCTTTGTTGGTGGTACGGACAAGCAAAAGCAACTGCGTAAGTTGGAAAACCACGCGGTGCACATTGCCATTGGTACGCCGGGACGGATTTTAGATTTACTGCGTAACGGCGCCCTGACTGGCTTTACCGTGAAGACGTTCGTCGTTGATGAAGCCGATATGACTTTGGACATGGGCTTCCTGAACGTGGTCGACCAGATTGCGGGCACGTTCCCGTCTGAACTCCAGATGATGGTCTTTTCCGCCACAATCCCGCAAAAACTCCAGCCGTTCCTGAAAAAGTATATGCACAACCCGCTGATCATTGAGCTCAAACCGAAAACGGTCATTGCCGACACGGTGGATAACTGGGTCATCAGTACGAAGGGGCAGGACCCTAACCGGATTATTTACCAGTTATTGACGATTGGTGAACCGTACCTGGTGCTCATCTTTGCGAACACCAAGGAACGGGTCGACGAAATCCACGCGTACCTGAAGGCGCAGGGAATCAAAGCCGCGAAGATTCACGGGGGCGTTGAACCCCGTGAACGTCGTCGCGTGATGAAGGCCGTTGCTCAGCAGAAATTCCAGTTTGTGGTGGCGACGGACCTGGCGGCTCGCGGTATTGACATCGAGGGTGTCTCACACGTGATTAATGCGGAGATCCCGACTGATAATGAGTTCTTCATTCACCGTGTGGGGCGGACTGGCCGAAACGGAATGAGTGGGACGGCCATCACGCTGTACAAACCTGGCGAGGAGCACAAGCTCGCCGAATTGGAGCACATGGGGATTCACTTTGATCCCAAAGCCATTGTGCGTGGCGAGATTGTGCCGGGACGCGAGTGGAACCGTCGCGCGACCCGGACCAAGAAGAACGAGCGGCTGTCCGGTACGATTTATGGAATGCTGAAGAAGGAACAGAAGAAACGTAAGCCGGGTTACAAGAAGAAGGTCCGCAAGGCCGCTGAGAAGGAAGCATGGTTCAACAACCGCGTGGAGAAGCGGAACGAACGCCGCAATGCCAAGCGGAAGAACAAGGCTAAGGGCTTGGACAAGGCTTAATGGTGGCCGATGCTGGTGGCTGGTCGTACTGGCGTGG
>NZ_BCVS01000163.1:0-3358 GCF_001591865.1 Lacticaseibacillus pantheris DSM 15945 = JCM 12539 = NBRC 106106 | reverse complement strand
GCCGCGATGATAGCAATCTCACTTGCATTTGCAATGTCCATTTAATTATCCTCCTTGTGTCTTTTGTGATGACGACGCCGGCGTGTCCCAAAATACGTGATAACCGCCACAATTATTGGTGAACTCGCATTTAAAAAAGCGTCAACGTCGTTAAAAATTATATTTAGCAGCTTAGTCCAGTGTGCCATTATCGTCCTCCCGCCAAGCGAGGCGGACGACCAGTACAGTTATCACTAAGTCCTGCACCCATGGCATTGCCCCGCTAAAAAGTAGTCCGGCGTGCCATGCGTGCGCCATCTGTGTCGCCGTGAGCAAGGTCAGGCAACCGACCGCGACCGACAAAAAGAGGTTATCCACCTCCAAGTCGTGGCGATTGCTCATCACCCACCACAGCAGTGCGGCCCCCACCGCGATGAACAGCACGTCGAAACCGTGGTCGTTGCCAATGTCCCGAAACACGGGCGGCCAGGTAAACGGCGGCGGTGTCAGGTATGAGACCCAGCCGATGAGAATCAGGCCAATACCGACAGCGACGTGCTCCGGGTACGCTTTAATTTTTTCGAGCACATCAACGCACCCCCTTATGAGGCTGCTGGTGCAGCATTATCAGGTGCAGCAGACGTTGCAA
This sequence comes from Lacticaseibacillus pantheris DSM 15945 = JCM 12539 = NBRC 106106, assembly GCF_001591865.1. NCBI lineage: Bacteria > Bacillati > Bacillota > Bacilli > Lactobacillales > Lactobacillaceae > Lacticaseibacillus > Lacticaseibacillus pantheris. The sequence goes on along the minus strand of NZ_BCVS01000163.1, from coordinate 2,730 downwards.
CCGGAGCCTCGCTTGTAGCCGCCGCGTAGTCCTTCCCGGTCAATGCTTTGTACTGGTCAGCCGTGATTACCTTGAAATTGACCGCTTGGCCGACCATATCGTCAGTCCATAGCTTGAGGCCGTAAAAGTACTTGATTGCGTTAAAGTCTGGGTAAGTCATTATTTTGTACCTCCTTGTACAGTCATGAGTTGATATGCAATCTGTGCGTTTTGCGCCTGCAAGTCGCTAATCGTCGCCTGGTCTTGCATTCGCTGATACGCGAGTTGGGCGATTGCCGTATCGGTTGCGCTTGGCGTCACTGGGTGGTCGGCAAGATACTGTGCCGCCTCCGCGTCCACACGTGCTTGGTAGGTCGCCTCATCCGTCCCTTGCCAAGCCTTGCCGTCCCAGGTAATGGGCGTGTATAGGCCAGGTGTGGGTGCCACGGTGGTTTCGTCGTCGCCGACGGTGTAGTCGTTGCGGACGACCTTAGTCGGCCCCAGCTCCTTGCTGTCTGCGTTGATGCCGTACACGACGATGTACGGGAGCAGGCTCTCGCCTGGCTGTAGCTTGGTGCCGTCACCCTCGCGTTGGCCCAGCCAATTGAGGTCGGAGTCATACGCGTAAATGGTTACTGATTCATCTGCCATGTCTTTTCTCCTTTCTGCTACTTAATCATCGCCAGAATACCTACACCAGGTAGCCAATTAGCGTCTTTGGGCACGTCTGGCATACCGTCCGACTGGTCACCCTTAAACGGCATCACCGTGAGCGCACTACCTGTTAAACCGTACTGGACGAGACTGTTGGCGTTTCGTGTGATTCCCAGTGAGCCGGAAATCATCATGGCATTGTCAATTTGCAGAGACGACGGGAACTTAACGACTTCTACGGACGTCCACGCCGCTAGTGCCGTCGTGTACTTAATTTGCCCAGCAATCATCACTAGCTGGTGACCGTTGATGGTTAAGGTCGAGTACGCGAATCGCCCGTTGTCCTGGTCACTAAAGCCGTTGACCCACGTCAGCCCGGCATTGCTCCACGGCGTTAAGGTTGCTACATCGGCATCAGTGGCAACTCTGTGCCACGTGCCTAGCACACCGTTATTTACTGCGACAAAATATGAGCTTCCAACATATTGATTTACGCGAATAGTGCCGACAGTGAATGAATTTCCGGGAACCACTTCCACCACGTACCACGTTATGCCCGGTATTGGCGAATTAGCTATCGGGGTCTCTGTAACATACCAATTGCCAGCATACGTATTCATATTTGCAGCTACAGTAGCAAAATCAGTAAATGTTGCTTGACGTGTTGCCAGAGCACCATTAATAGGTGCGGTAAAAGTCTTAGCTCCGCTAATCGTTTGATCAGTAGTTAAATTAACAAACGAGTTGTTTTGGACTGCTGTTTGGTAGGCTGCAACTTGTGTTTTAACAGCGTTGAGCGTCACCATAAGCTGACTGTTAGGGTCAATGATAAGTTTGAGCGCATCATTTGCCCCGTCTTCAATGGTCTTGCACTCGGCCAGAATTTGCGCCTTGAGCTTCTCAAAGTCTGTAACGAAAGGCTTTGCGTTGATACCCATAGACACTTTGTCGTCCAGCACGTGCAGATGCACGTTGACCGTGCTTACCCGGTTGCCGTCAGCATCTAGGATGGCGAAGAACGTACTGTCGTCGTCCCAATCACCCGGAGCTTGGAAGCACTCGGCCGGAAAATAGAAAGTCACCCGACCAGTAGATAGGCCGTCACCGGTCTGGTCTGCCGCTGCGGTACCGTTCACTTTAAATGGCGTCCCCTTGGGGTCTACCCCGTCAAACTCCACCGTCTTACCGGTGAGGTCATAATTCAGTCCGTCGGATTTAAACCAAAGTTTGACGTAGCTCTGTGAGTCACCCACACGGCCGTTAAAGTTTGGTGTGAGGTCGTACAACGTGTTATTCGGCCGTAGAAGGTCTAGTGTCACGTAGCTGTTTACTGCCACAAAAATCACCCTTTCTTAAATAGAGATTCATAATTGCTATACATAGTGTTGATTGCTGTTTCGACTGCCGCCCAATCGCTGTTGAGTGCGGTTATAAAGCTACCGTCAATTGCCAGCGTCTCCGGACGCCATAGGGTTATCTGTACCATATCCGTGTAGTCTGGCGGCCCGACGATACCGTGGCTGTTAAATTCAGCGATAACAGCGTTGACCGCATACTGGATGTCGCCGACGCAATAGTTACACCAGAGATACGCCGCGCGGTTGAGTTCGGTCGTCGGTGGTGCGGGTACGCTGGGCGTAGCTTCGATGCCCTCGAAAAAGACGGCGTTGTCGAGTTGGTAGAGGTCATCTACGGCTGCCATGATGGTTTCCGCGTTGGCCTCAATGTTTGGTAATAGCCGGTCTGCTGCGGGCAGACGAGCCAGTGCGATTGATGTCATTATTGCCTCCATTATCAGTTGGTAACCTTGTTCCATTGTGTCCAAACGTTGTTATTGCGCATACGTACATATACGTCTGCCGCCGCGGTGCCAACCCAACGTTGCATTACACACACGGGGTCGGCTGCGTCCACAAACAAGTAGGCCCAGCCGTCATGTGGAGCGTTCGTCATGTTTGATTTTAGCCAATAGCGACCGTCTGTGATGATTGTGTTGACATCGACGACATCAGAAACTGTTTTCCATGCCATGTAGTCCGTGCCAATTTTTGGCTTGAGCAGAGACCACATGCGGTCCGCGTCACGCTGGCGAAAAAT
>NZ_BCVS01000162.1:0-3528 GCF_001591865.1 Lacticaseibacillus pantheris DSM 15945 = JCM 12539 = NBRC 106106 | reverse complement strand
GGTCCGACCGACGCGGCCTCACGCCACTGTAACACCCCGTCTCCGGACACGAAGCCTCCACCCCGCCCGCGTGTTCGAACACACCCACATTCTCTATAATCTCCAAATACACTGCACAAGGCTGAAGACAAGTAGTATGCTTACGGGTATTAATCAACCGGAGGGTAGACAATGACAAGTGTAATGATTAGGCCCGCAACGGCCACCGACGCACCCACAATTATGGCGATTATTCAGCAGGCAAAGCAGCTGCTAGCAGCAGATGGCATCCCCCAGTGGCAGGGGGCCTACCCCACCCAGGCCGACATCGACCGGGATATTGACCGCGGCTATACTTACCTTCTCCTGGCCGACCACGAGGCCGTTGGCACCGCGACTTTGTTCCAGGAACCCGACCCTAACTACGCCACCATCTATGCCGGTGCCTGGCAGCAACATTCGAGCGAACGTTACGCCACTATTCATCGCATCGCCATCGCTCCGGGCCACAGTGGGGCCCACCTCGGCGACCTCTTTTTCAGTAACCTGACTTCTGAGGCCTACCGACTCGGCTTCCGCGAGATGCGTATCGACACCCACGCAAATAACGCCCGGATGCAACACGTCCTGCTCAAGGCCGGCTTTACGTACTCCGGTATCGTTCGCATGGATGACGATCCCACCGACCTGCGGAACGTCTACCAGCTGTTTCTGTAGTTTCACCCAACGTCATCAACACAAAAATCAGCCGTCCCGTTGATGCCAACGCATCGCCAGGACGGCTGATTTTATCTGCTGCAGCGATTAATCAAAGGGGTACTTGAGTCCCCACTGGTTGCGCACGTTGTTCAGAATGTGTGCAACGTCGTGCGACCAATCCAGTTGTCCGTCGTCGTGTCCCTGCTCCACGTACCGCTGCATATCCTGCACCTCGTAGCTCAACGCGTCTGCGGCATTCCCGGCCGTCAGGGTGTCCGTGGTCGTCGTGTGCGCATCCGCCGTGTACGTGACTGCGGCCGTCGTTGCGCGCGGATAGTCGTTAATCTCGACGTACCCCTTCGTGCCGGAGATAACGCCCCGCTTGGGCTGCTTGGCACGCATCGATAGGGCCATCACGGCCAGCTGTTCCTGATCGTCTTTGAGAATAATCCCCGACTGCTCGTCCACGCCGGTCTCGAAATACTTCACCGTGGTCAAAGTGACGTCCGGCTGGCTCGCCAGGAACATACGGGCAAAGGCGGTGGCGTAACCGCCAATGTCAAGCAACGCACCACCAGCCAAGTCTTTGTTAAAGAAACGGTTCTGCGGATCGTAGTCCTTCAAACTGCCAAAGTTAACCTGTACCAGCTTAATCTCACCGAGCTTACCGGCCGCAATCAGGTCACGCACCTGTTGGTAAATGGGCATGTGGTACAGGGTGAACCCTTCGGTCAAAATCAGGCCGCGGTCGTGGGCCAACCTTTGCACCTCATCAAACTGGCGCGCGTTGACCGTAATCGCCTTCTCACTGAAAACGTGTTTGCCGGCCAACAGCGCCCGCTTAATGTAGTCATAGTGAAATGTGTGCGGTGTCGCGATGTAGATAATATCCACCTGGGGGTCGTTAATCATATCGTCCACGTCCGTGTAGACGTGCTCCACGTGTTTATCCCGGGCGAACTGCTTCAACTTCGTAACGTCACCGCCCGCCACCGCGTACACGCTGCCGTTAACGGCGTTTAAGGCGTCGGCCATCTCGTGCGCAATCCAACCAGCACCAATCATACCCCAACGATATTGTTTCATTTTGTATGCCATCCTTACTTTTAAAAATTCACGTCGTTCTACTCACTTAAGCCAAACAGCTACGCCCGCCGCATCGGTCGTCAATATGTCCGTCACCTGGTGGTCAAAGTACGACGTCCCGACCACTCCGTTCATGGCGCGTACCGCGTTGTCCAGCCGCTCAATGTTGCCCCAATCGTCGGCGGTGATGTCCACCAACGAATTGCCCAAAGGTGTGGTAGTTACCGTTCCCGTAGTCCGTTGCATCGCTACATAGCCTAAGTCACTCACGGCCCGGACTACCTGCCACACCGCTGGCGGTACCACCTCCAACGTCAGCGGGACCGCCGGGGATAGCCGGTCAACCACCCGTTCCGGCGGGGCCACCAGCACGTATTGATCAGCAATATCTGCGTATAGCTTTTCAAATGTGTGGATACCACCGTTACTCTTCAGTGCGTGTCGCCGCCGATCAACGCTATCGCAACCGTCGAACGCCCAGTCAACGTGCTCAGGTAAGTCCACCAACCGCAGTCCTAACGCAGTAATCGCTGCGCGCGTGGGTACGGCCGGTGAACACAAAGTCACGTCTAGTTCCGCATCGGCAATTGCGTGCGCCAACGCCTGCATGTGCCGGCCGCCACCCAGGCTGACCGTCATCCCTGGCGCCAACACGTTGACGGCCGCCTGTATTTCGTTAGTCATTTTCACATCCCCTTTGTTAAGGAAAATAATTTTCACACACAGCATAACCTTTGAACTTATTTTCGTCAACCATGAACGGATGAAATTGACTTTCACACTTTACTTTGTTAACCTGCGGGTGCATAAACGTTCAGGAAGGAAGCAATGCCCCCATGACCACCAACATCATTGATACCATCTACGGGCGCCTCGCCAGCATGACGCCCACCGACCAGAAAATTGCCCAGACCATCCTCGACCAACCGGCCGCCATCGTTGATTGGACGATTTCGCAGCTGGCCACCACGGCCGGCGTGAGTGACGCCTCGGTATCGCGATTCTGCCGCAACCTCGACCTGGCCGGGTTCCACCAGCTGAAGGTCAAAGTTGCCCAGGTTGCGGAAGACACAAGTCCTGCCCACGCCACCAACAACGATGACGTGCAACAGTATCTGGCCTCAGTGACCGCCAACAAAGTGGACGAGGTGACCCATTCCCTCGACCAACTATCAACGGCACTCATTGACCAGCTGGTGGCGTGGCTCAGCACCGCCTCCGTCATCCAGGTAGTTGCAGACGGCGACACCTATCCCGTAGCGGCAGACGCCACGTACAAATTCAACCAGATTGGGCTGTTTGCTATCAGCGCTCAGCCGTGGGAAACCGCGGTCGCCCAAACCCTAAATCTGGACCAGCGGGCAGTACTAATTGCCATCTCCAACTCCGGCGAGAGTCGTACGATGCTTAAAACCGTGGATGTGGCCCAAAGTCGGGGTGTACGCGTCATCGGGATTACGAACCGCGATGATTCGCCGCTCGCCCAACGTGCCGACCTCCACATCACCACAACCGTGCGGCAGCGCGTGCTCCGTTCCGAGTACTACTTTTCCCGCGTCGCCGCCATGACGGTGATTGAGGCCCTCTACCTCCTACTCATCCACGCTGATCCAGAGCGTATCGAACGTATTCATACCCACGAAGCAATCATTGCCGACAGTAAAGTTTAGGATGTGCAGCCTTGATGGCGGTTCTGGCCGGTGGGATTGCTGTGGGGTGTTGCAACTTGGTGGACCGCTGCGGTGGCTGGTCGTACTGGCGCGG
>NZ_BCVS01000161.1:0-3670 GCF_001591865.1 Lacticaseibacillus pantheris DSM 15945 = JCM 12539 = NBRC 106106 | reverse complement strand
CCTGCGTTCCCTTGCAGTGGTTACCATTCCGACCCCACACGCCTCCGCATACCGGCCCGACCGACGCGGCCTCCCGCTACTATAGCAACTACGTCTCCGGGCACGACGCCTCCACCTCACCACCGCTTCACCGGCACCCTCTAGTTTGATAAGCGTCCATAACTATGGTATTTAGCGGACGGTTTTATACTTTAGTTTTTCGTGAATGCGATATGTGCCCGTGCTGGGTCGACGGCTGTAGGCCACATGCCCGAAGTTACGTAGGAGTAAAACGACGTACAGAATTCAAAAATTGAAATCGTGGTGACCGCAACTGTCAATTCGGTTGCGGTATTTTTGTGCATTAATGGAAAAATAACTAAACATTTGGGCCGATGCTTGTTATCGAACCGGTTTGTGGCGCTAGTATAAAGATGTCAACATAACGTTATGTGAGGAGGTAGTTAACTGTACTTTAAATCATGGAACAAAGTGTAATAACGGGATATTATCAAGACGCAATAATTAAGTGGAAGACATCTTGATACCCAGATGTAGTAGTTTCGACTAAATGCAATCATTTGTTGCAATTTTTGAACAGCCATAACTTACTCTCCAAATTGCAAACCGCATGGGATAGGCAAAGCCTATTAGAAACTATCAAGTCACGCTTGTTGAGCACCTCAAAACCAGCGTAAAATTTAAGGTGTTGAATAGTTGCCGCGGTGTTCTATGTTTATGTTGGGGGAGTGAGCCAGGATGATTAAAACACACAGGATTAAGTTGTACCCCAATGCCACCATGCGCCGCGCGTTCCAACTACTGTTTGACTACCGACGCTACTGCTATAACCTGGCCCTCGAATCATGGAACGGCATGTACGATGAGTCATTGTTCATGGACGATAAGTCATTACGGCCCAACGAACGTAAAGTACGTAATGAGCTGGTCAACAACAAGCAGGATTGGCAGTACGAACTCTCAGCCCGGGTTTTGCAACTGGCAGTACACGATTTGGCTCAGGGGTGGCGGAATTTTTTTAATCCGCAGATGCCCAACCATGGACGCCCACGGTTTAAGTCCAAGAAACGGTCACGCAATACATTCACAACTGATCGTGCGCGGGTGGTTAACAAAAAACTTCGCATAGATCGACCACGTGGTTGTACATCGTGGTATGACATCCGGATGGCGGAACCGGTGCGCTGGGCTGGTCAGCTAAAAACAGCGACCGTGGTCGAAGAGGCTGATGGCTATTACGTTGCGCTAGTTGTGGAGGTTGACGAGAGTGTCGCGGTTAAAGCTGGGCATACAGTCACGGGAGTAGATGCCAATATTGCCCGCTTTGACTATCGCGACGCTACGGGCTACCAATCGGTTTCGACCATGAGTGCCAAGTTACTGCGGTTGTACGACCGCATTACCCACTATCAGCGGTTGCTGGCACGTAAACGGGTGGCAAACCCTTCAAATTTCCGGTCCCAGAACTACCGCGCAACGAGAGCCAAGTTGCAGCGAGATTATCAAAAGGTGACCCGAATTCAAATGGATTTACTGCACAAGTTTACACACCAGTTAGTACAAACCAATGACGTGATTGTGATTGAAGACCTTGATAACTTGCATATGCACATGAACAAACGCTTAGCCAAAAACTTGCACCGTTCACTGTTCGGCAAGTTTAAGAAACTTATGCAATATAAGTGTGCATGGTCCGGCGTGAAGCTAGTCATGGTTGATCGGTTCTATCCGAGCACCCAGCGCTGTTCGCAGTGTAGCTTCGTCAAAACTGGCGCGGACAGGATTGCATTAGAGGGTAATCGCCGTCATCATACTGGACACGACCAGTATTTGTGTTATCAATGCGGTGCAAGTATGCGCCGCGACCAAAACGCGGTGGAGAATTTAATCCAGTATGCAATGGTCAATTAATCATTCTGGGTATGGCTAATACCTTATGGTTCAAGAGTCAGTCAATGTCGTGCGGATGTTTATCCAAGAGGGAATACTGATGATGACGGGACTAAGTGAGATGCAGAATGTCAATCAAGAAAGGAAATATATAAACCTTTATTGGTGTCGAAGAGACATTCTTCCACATTTTATATAGCAGGGTTATCATGCAATTTTTTGATTTAAAACGTCCGGCCAAACTGGGGTTATCAATTCCGGAGCAAAAGCACCGTTGGCTCCGCGAATTTTTGAAGGCGTTTATGGTTGTCTTTATGGTTTATTTCTGTATGTATTTGGTGCGGAACAACCTGTCGGCAGCGCAACCGCTATTGGTGAAGCAGGGTTTAACCACCACCCAATTAGGTTGGATCGGGTACGGCTTTTCTTTAGCCTATGGGATTGGTAAGACACTGTTGGGCTACGTGGTTGATGGGAAAAACACGAAACGGTTTATGTCGTTTCTGCTGGTTCTGGCAGCGGTAATGACGCTCTTGGTAGGGGTATTGTTGTTAATGAATCAGACCCCCGTGGGCTTGATCTTGGTTCTGTGGTCATTGAACGGACTGTTTCAGTCCCCGGGTGGATCTGCATCGTTATCCACGATTTCAAGGTGGACAACCACTACTACGCGTGGGCGCTACATAGGTATTTGGAATATTTCCCACGAGCTTGGTGGAGCCGTTGCAGGGATCATCGCACTTTGGGGTGCAAATCACCTGTTTGGCGGTAACGTCGGGGGTATGTTTATCTTTCCGGCTGCAATTGGTTTGATTGTTGGCTTCTGGGGCTTGTTTTTCGGTGCTGATGACCCGCAAGAATTAGGTTGGGATACCAGTGAGGTTATCTTTGACGAACCCGTTCCCGCGGCTGATCAGGAAGCGGCAAAGATGAGCAAGTGGGATATTCTGAAGACCTTCGTTATTAAGAGCCCGTGGGTGTGGCTACTCTGTATCGCGAACGTGTTTGTGTACGTGGTGCGGATTGGTATAGTTAACTGGGCGCCTTTGTATACGGTACAGCAGTTGCACTTTACCGTGGCGCAGGGCGCGAATACGTTGCTGCTTTTCCAGCTCGGCGGTATTATTGGCAGCGTGGTTTGGGGGCTGGTTTCTGACTGGCTCAAAGGACGGCGAGCAGTGGTTTCCATTCTGTGCCTGGTGTTAACCGCAGGAGTGGTGCTCGGGTACCGTTACGGGACGACGCCGACGATGATTAACATGTCGCTGTTCTTTCTGGGGATGCTGATATACGGGCCGCAATTACTGATTGGGGTGTCCGTGATCAGCTTTGTCCCCAAGAATGCGCTAAACGTATCGGACGGGCTCACCGGCACCTTTGCCTACATCTTTGGTGACCTGATGGCCCAGGTTGGTTTTGCGGCCATCGCCGATCCAAAGGCGCACGGGCTGCGCGTGATGGGGCAGCTGTTGCACGGTTGGAACGACACGTTTATTGTGTTCTACGCCGCCGTGGTGCTGAGTGTGATTACGCTCGCCGTGGTGGCAGTGGGGGAGGAGCGCCGAATTCGGGGCGCGGCAGTGGCAAAGTAACGGTGTGAACGATAACTAATTGTTTTGTATGGAGATGAGATGGCTCACCTCTATTTTTATGGGCGTAGGTATTGCCGGACGCGTTGGTCAGGATGCTGCGGTGCCGTTGTTCCCGGACATATGATGAATACAGTAGCGGGAGGCCGCGTCGGTCGGACCGGTGAACTGCGGCTTACGTGGGGTGCTCC
>NZ_BCVS01000160.1:0-3737 GCF_001591865.1 Lacticaseibacillus pantheris DSM 15945 = JCM 12539 = NBRC 106106 | reverse complement strand
TCTAAAAAAAACGGGGCCGCCCCTGGCCGCCCCGTATCATTCATACTCATTATTTATCCGACTGGTGCGCGGCGATGTAGTCAACCGCATCCCCGACCGTCTGGATTTGCTCAGCATCCTCATCCGGAATCTCGGCGTTAAAGGTGTCCTCTAACTCCAACACAAATTCCACAATGTCGATAGAATCGGCGTCCAAGTCCCGCTTAAAGTTTAGGTCCCGGGTAATGGTACCCTCCTGTAACTGAAAGTGGTCCTGTAACAACGATGAGATCTGATCAAAAATTTCCTGTTCGCTCACGGTAAGCCTCCTCACTAATTACCGAACCACTATATTCTAAAAAGCCGTCAATGTCCATTACTTTTGCACGACAAATCGCAATTACTCTGCGTCCGGTGCCGCCATCGTGTGTTCCTCAAAGTACTGCACAAACTTCGCAATCGTCTGCTTGTCCACCATATCGGCCACCTGCTTGATCGTGTAATACACCGTCCGCGCATCCGCCGCCCCGTGAGCCTTCACTACCGGCGCCTGCAATCCTAGCAACACCGCGCCACCATAGCGTGATGCGTCAAACTTGTCCGCCACGCCACGAATTTCGTTCCGTAACAATAAACCGCCCAGTTTGCCCTTCACACCGCTGTTCATGATGGTGTCCTTCAACGCGTGCAGCAAAGTGTGTGCCGTGCCTTCCACAGCCTTTAGCGCCGCGTTACCCGTAAAGCCATCGGTCACCACGACGTCCGCAACGCCATCCAATAGACCGGTAGCCTCCACGTTACCAATAAAGTTGAGTCCCGCCGCGTTTGCCAGCAGTTTATGCGCCTCTTGGTGTAACTCGTCACCTTTGTGCTCCTCGGTCCCGTTGTTCAGTAACCCCACGCGTGGGTTATCAATACCACGGACATCCTTGGCGTAAAAATTGCCCATAACCGCATACTGGTAGAGGTGTACCGGACGGTTGTCCGCGTTCGCGCCCACGTCCAGCATTACAAAGCCGTGGTCGTTCGTTGCGGCCGGCAAAGTGGGCATTAACCCTGGACGGTCAATCCCCTTGATGCGACCAACAATGAACAATCCAGCCGCCAGTAATGCGCCGGTGCTGCCCAGGGACAGCAGAGCGTCCGCCTCGCCGTCTTTGACCGCACGGGCCGCCCTGACCATCGACGCGTCCTTCTTCCGGCGAATCGCCTGTACGGGCGCCTCGTTGCCGGAAATTTCCTCTGTGGTGGGCACAAGCGTGATGCGTTCGTCATTCTTAATGAGCGGCCGCACGCGTTGCTCGTCGCCAAATAGCAGGAACTCTAGGCGCGTATCCTCATCCCGTGCCCGCTCCACACCCGCAACAACTACGTCAGGTGCATCATCACCGCCCATGGCGTCAACAGCAATCTTCATGAAAAAGTCCTCCTAATTTAGGCTTTCGGCTTGAGCCAAACGGCCGTTTAAATATCGTGATAATACTGCATTTCCTGGTGTTTCGAGTCCTGGATCATCCGTAAAAATTGTGGAAGCGACTTTGTTCGCCGTATCCAGAATGTTAAAGTCGCCGACCGGATCGCCCAGACGGAAATCTGGCAGGCCCGACTGTTTGGCCCCAAAAATATCGCCCTGCCCCCGTAACTCGAGGTCACGCTGAGCGACTTTGAAGCCATCATTGGTGTCAACCATCGTCTCCATCCGACTGACACCACTGTCACTTTTCGGGTCGGCAATAAGAATGCACGTCGCCTGTTTGCGGCCACGACCCACGCGACCACGCAACTGGTGGAGCTGAGCCAGACCAAAGCGGTCGGCATCGAGAATCATCATCATCGTGGCGTTCGGAACGTCGACCCCAACTTCAATCACGGTAGTCGAAACCAGCACCGCAGTTTGCCCGCTAGCAAAGTCACGCATGATGGCGTCCTTCTCGTCCGGCTTCATGCGTCCGTGGAGCAGCGCCACGGCGGCCTTGCTCGCGAACGTCTCCTGCATCTCCGCGTACACCGCCTCAGCATTCTTGAGGTCCACGGCCTCCGACTCCGCAATCAGCGGCGTAATCACAAACGCCTGTCCACCAGCCGCTACGGCCTCCTCGACCATGCGGACCGCGCGACCCTGTTGCTGTTTGTGCAACCAAAGCGTGCGCACGGGTAAGCGGCCGGCCGGCATTTCGTCAATCGTGGATACGTCCATTTCACCATACGCGGTAATCGCAAGCGTACGCGGAATTGGCGTGGCGGTCATCGACAAAACGTCCGGTTTCAACCCCTTGGCACGCAAAACCTCGCGCTGCTTAACCCCGAACCGGTGCTGTTCATCGATAATGGCAAAACCTAGGGCGTTAAAGTCAACACCTTTTTGAATCAACGCGTGCGTACCAATCGCGATGTCCAGGTCACCAGACCGCAACCGTTCCAAAATAACTTTGCGATCAGCGGCCGATGTCGCACCCGTCAGTAGCGCCACGCTAACGTGGACAGGCTCGAATAACTGGCTGAGCTTGGCGAAATGCTGTTCAGCCAGCACCTCCGTTGGCACCATTAGCGCCGCCTGAAAATGTGCGGTAACAGCGGCATACATGCAGATTGCCGCCACGATGGTCTTCCCACTACCAACATCCCCCTGCAGCAGCCGGTTCATGTGTTTGGTACTGAGCATATCCGCGCAAATTTCATTCACCACACGCTTTTGGGCTGCAGTTAATTCAAACGGCAGTGTTTGGATAAACGCGCGGACTTTATGGTTGTCAAAGGGGATGCGCAAGCCGTTGACCTGCGCGGTGTCCCTTTGCTTGATTGCCTGCAACTGCACCTCAAACAAAAAGAACTCGCGAAAAATGGCTGAGCGTCGTGCCGCTGCAGCCTCAGCGGGATTAGCCGGAAAGTGCATCTGGCGCACTAACTCGCGGTCGGTCAATAATTGCAACCGTGTGCGGTACTGTTCGGGCACCACCGACTTAATCTCATCGGCGTAATGTTCGTACGCCACCTTAATCGTGTCCACCAAAAACTTCTGGTGAACCGCCTGACTCAGCGGGTAAATTGCCGCCATTGAGGGAGCATCCTGGTCCTTTGTGGCCACCAGCCGCATGGCGCTGAGCGCATTGCGCCCAACGTTCCACTTACCGTAAATGGCTGCCTCTTGGCCTTGATGAAACCGATCCTTCAACCAGGGCTGGTTAAAAAAGGACACGAGAATCACGGTGCGGTCGACCTGTAAACGCACGGTCACGCGCACCTTATGTGGCCCAAAACGAGCAATCACCGGATCCGCCACTACCGTGCCTTTAACCGTCAGCTTTTCACCATCAACGGCCGTTGCCAAATCCCGCTCCTGCAAATCGTCGTACCGAAACGGAAAATAAAAAAGCAGGTCGTTGACCGTCACGATACCGAGGTCCGCGAGTGCTTCCACCCTCTTGGGGCCAACACCGGGCAGAACCCCGACCGCATCGCTAAGTGGCATGGTCAACGCCTCCTTTCATGTGCACCATGGTTGGTGCTGGTTTTTGGAGATTTATGGAGCATATTCTCAATGCTGCAAATAGTCTCTAGAATGTGGGTGAGTTTGAGCCCACCACTGTGTTGGAGAATGCTGCAACGGGCCCGATTTACCCGGGCGTTTTAAAACGAGCTGCGCCCCGCAGAAACTTGCGTGTAACCCGCTACGACAGTGAAGCCAAGTGCGGGCTGGTTACTGTCCTAGAGAATGCTGCAGCGGGCCCGATTTACTCGTGCGTTTTAAAACGAGCTGC
>NZ_BCVS01000159.1:0-3788 GCF_001591865.1 Lacticaseibacillus pantheris DSM 15945 = JCM 12539 = NBRC 106106 | reverse complement strand
AATCCAAGTGCGGGATTCTCGCCCGGTCTTACTTATACTCTGGTTTCTAACCGCGGGGCTGCGCTCTCTGCTTTCTAAACGGCCTGCTGCGCTCTCTCCTAAGATTGCTTTGGCTGCTTGGCCGTTGAATGGCCGTGACGATAACCGTAAGTGAAGTAGATGATGAGCCCAACAGCAAACCACACGCCGCTCATTAACCACGTTTCTTTGCTCAACTGACTCATAAACACGAGGCAGAAGATGAACGACAGGATCGGGACCACGGGGTAGCCGGGAACCCGGAAACCTGAATTGTTAATGTCTTCATGCCGACGAAGCGGAATAATGCCGATGGAGACAAAGGCAAAGGCAATGAGCGTACCAATGTTAACCAGGTTAACTAGCTGATTGAGGGGAATCAAGCCGCCCATGACGGCGACAATGATGGTGACCACCCAGAGAGAATTATTTGGCAACTGGTGCCGCACGTGACCGAACCACTTTGGCAACAGCCCGTCACGCCCGATAGCGTAGACCAGGCGGCTGGAGCTGTAGACCATCGTGAGCATCATGGTAAACATCCCGGCCATGGCCCCAATCGCAATGATACCCGCGAGTTGTGGTTGGTGAACCACCTGTAGGGCAAAGGAAACGGGGTTGGCCACGTCCAGGCGGGTGTACTTCACCATCCCGGTGAGGACAACCGCTACGGCGACGTAGAGGATGGTGGCAATAATGAGCGTGCCAATGATTCCGCGTGGTAGTGTTCGCTGCGGCTTTTTAACCTCCGGCGCACTGGCTGATACGGCGTCAAAACCGAGGTAAGCAAAGAAGACGGTTGATGCCCCACCCAGGATCCCTTTGAACCCAAATGGCATGTACGGGTGCCAGTTAATGGGTTTAATGAAGAAAACACCCACACCGACAAACAGAATAATGATGGCTATTTTGATGAGTACCATGGTCCGCGAGACCACCATGGATGTGCGCATTCCGCGACTGAGCATCGCGCCGACCAGCAGCACGACCAGTACGGCAACCAGGTTGATGTAGGTGCCGTGGCCGGGATCAAAGGAGCCGCTGATTGCGCGCGGCAGGTGCACACCAAAGCCTGATAGGAGGCTGCTGAAGTAGCCCGCAAAGCCGGTGGAGACCGACGCTACGGCTAACATGTATTCCAGGATCAGTGCCCAACCAATGATCCAGCCAATGATTTGGCCAAAAACGATGTTGCCGTACGCGTACGCCGAACCCGCAACGGGTAGGGCGGACGAGAACTCGGCGTAACACATCGCGGCCAAGCTACAAACCACCGCCGCCAAGATGAAGGAAATGGCGATCCCCGGACCGGCCGTAGTGGCGGCCACGGTGCCGGGCAGGATGAAAATACCCGTACCGATGACCGCGCCAATTCCCAGCGCGATGAGGTCACGGGTGGTCATGGTGAGAGCAAGTTGGTGATCCGCCAGCACGGCCGTTTGTACGTCCTGCTTGCGAAAAATTTTGGACCAGAAAGACATTGTGGGCCTCCAAGCTAATGAATAAGTATCGTGGTGTCGTAATTAAGCGACGACAATCGCGTTTAATTATAGCACGGGGTAGGAAAGCTGACCGTTCAATGTGGGATAAACGTACCGCCATATAAGAAAAGCCAAAAAAGTCACCATCAACAAAGCTAGCGATGGTGACTCCCAATATTGGTATTTTAAACCTGACCGTGTTCTTTTTCTTCTTCGTACTTTTTATCGTTCGCAACGTACTTGAAGTTAGGATTAATTTCGACGTCGAGTTGGTCAAAAGCGTCCTGCATCTGCTCGCCTAGTGCTTTCTGGGTTTCGTCGGTCAATTTGCCGGCCGGAATCTCAATGGGGGCGCCAAAGCGGATGGTAATTCGTTTACGCAGCAATAAGTCCCTAAAGCGAACGGGTCCTTGGTAAACGGCCGGCACTAACGGCACCCGGGCCATCTTTGCAATGAGGACCGCACCACCCTTCAGCTCGTTGGAGTATCGTGAACCGCTCGGGAACATAATTAGGGACAAATTGCCCTGGCGGAGTTTCTTCACGGGTGTCTTGATGGCGCTCGGGCCAGGATGGGCGCGATTCACAGGGAACCCATTGGCATGGACTAGAATCCAGCGTAAAATCGGATTATGAAATAATTCTTCCTTAGCCATAAACATAAACTTACGCGGTGCGCCGGCGAGGGCAAAGAGGATGGGGTCCCACCAAGTGCGGTGTGGGCCAACTAACACGTACGCCCCATCGGGTAACGCGTCTTTATTTTCATAATGGGTATTACCATTAAGGAGCCATATCAGTGCGCGGACGATGCCGCGGGCGATGGAATAAAACACGGGAAACGCCTCATTTCTACGTCAATTCAGGCGCAAAGGCCTTGTTAAGAATTATTATATCATTGATGATTGAGTCTGTAGGCATGGGTGACAGGAGTAAACGATGGATTTAGCAGCAAATGAACGGATTGATGAGTTACGCCGGGATGGGACCAAGATTATTCAGAGTCCTGACGTCTTTGCATTCTCGTTAGACGCAGTGTTGTTGGCCGATTTTGCACGCGTGCGGCGCCAGGATCAAGTGGTGGACCTCGCGGCGGGTAATGGCGCAGTGGGATTGTTTGTCGCGGGACGGGTCCCTGGGGTACACGTGACGATGGTGGAGTTGCAACCGCAGTTGGCGGCCATGGCCCGGCGCAGCGTGGCGCTCAACCACTTTGACGACCGCGTCCGTGTAGTTGAAGGGGACCTGGCAAAGACTTGGGACCACGTGGCAAAGGACTCAGTCGACGTGGTGATGTGTAATCCGCCGTACTTCAAGGTTCAGCCCGGGAGTGTT
This sequence comes from Lacticaseibacillus pantheris DSM 15945 = JCM 12539 = NBRC 106106, assembly GCF_001591865.1. Lineage (NCBI taxonomy): Bacteria > Bacillati > Bacillota > Bacilli > Lactobacillales > Lactobacillaceae > Lacticaseibacillus > Lacticaseibacillus pantheris. The sequence goes on along the minus strand of NZ_BCVS01000159.1, from coordinate 954 downwards.
CAGAACCCCAATACGGCGCTGGCGTTGGCACGTCACGAACTGACCACTGATTTTGCGACTGTTGCTCGCATTACGGCCGGTTTGTTGAAAACTGGTGGTAAGGCCTTCTTTGTCCACCGGCCCGACCGCCTGGTGGAATTGCTATCGACGTTAGCGGACGCGGACCTCGCGCCGAAGCGGATTCGCTTTGTGCACCCCAAAGCCGGTAAGGAAGCCAATATGGTGTTGATTGAAGCAATTCGCACCGGTCGCCCGGATGGTGTACGGATTATGCCACCGTTCGTGGTCTACGGTGAAGACGGTCAATACACTCCCGAAATGGCGGCGATTTTCAATGACTGAGGAACCAGCCAAATACTTTTTTTACGTGGTGCAGTGTGCAGATAACACTTTTTATGGTGGTTACTCGACGGACGTGGCTGCCCGGGTGGCGACCCACAACGCGGGCAAAGGTGCAAAGTACACCAAGCGGCGTTTACCCGTTGAACTCGTGTACAGCGAGGGATTTGCTAGCCAACATGACGCTCTATCCGCGGAGTGGCACTTTAAGCACCAGCCCCGAGCGGACAAAGAACGGTTTTTACGGGCGCACGGTGCGCATTGGCGGCGCGGGGCAGTGATACAGCAGCATTGATTATTCGTTGCTAGTGGCTGGGCGTACTAGAGCAGCGAAAACAACTATCTAGGGTTTACCAATGATCTTCAACTCACGGAAAGATTTAACATTCTATTCGACGTAATTTTCACGAGCTCGCATTTGTCGTGTAAAGACCATTGTACTTTTTCAATGGTAACGTATGCCGTCATCAATCTATCGGGAACCCGTGGGTGGACCTTGGTAACGGAGGTGCTGCGCTCGGAGACATAATTGACACAATATCGGGAGGCCGCGTCGGTCGGGCCGGTGGGCGGAGGCGTGTGGGGTCGGAATGGTAACCACCGCCAGGGTGTAAT
>NZ_BCVS01000158.1:0-3832 GCF_001591865.1 Lacticaseibacillus pantheris DSM 15945 = JCM 12539 = NBRC 106106 | reverse complement strand
GGAGCACCCCACGTAAGCCGCAGCTCCCCGGTCCGGCCTACGCTGCCGCCAACCACTACAGTAGCAATCCACCCGCGTGTTCGCACCACCTTTGTGCTATGCTTAGGCCATTGAAATTGAGGAGGACAATTGTATGTTAATTGGTGCCAACGTCAGTATGTCAGGCAAAGCCATGTTCCCCGGTGCGGTCGCTGAGGCCGTCAGTTACGGCGCGACGACGCTACAGTTCTACACTGGTGCGCCGCAAAACACACGGCGTAAAGATGTCAGCGAAATGCGTATTCCCGAAGGCCTAGAGGCAATGGACGCAGCTGGCCTGAGCCACCTGGTGATTCACGCGCCCTACATCGTCAATCTGGGCAACACCAAGAAGCCCGAAAACTACACCTTTGCCGTTGAATTTATGCGTGGCGAGGTTGCCCGCGCCGACGCCCTCCACGCCTACAGCATGCCATTCCATCCCGGGGCACATGTCGGCGCTGGAGCTGATGCAGCTATCGCGCAGATTGCCCAGGGCCTGAACGAAATCATCACGCCCGAACAACACGTGACCATCGCCCTCGAAACCATGGCCGGCAAAGGTACCGAGGTGGGCCGCACCTTTGAAGAAATTGCCGCAATCCTCGACCGCGTCACCTACAACGAGAAGGTCATGGTTACCATGGACACTTGCCACATGAGCGATGCAGGCTATAACGTGCGCGACGACTTTGACGGCGTCCTGAATGAGTTTGACCACGTGATTGGGCTCGACAAACTCAGCATCGTGCACGTTAACGACTCCAAGAACCCCCAAGGCAGCAACAAAGACCGCCACGCCAACATTGGCGCCGGCACCATTGGCTTTGACGCGCTGTACGCCATCGCACACCATCCCCAGCTCACGGGCCTCCCCAAAATTTTGGAGACACCTTACGTCGGGACGGACAAAAAGCACATGCATGCGCCGTACGGTGTTGAGCTGAACTGGCTGCAAAGCGGCAATTACCAACCCGATGAACTGGCTGCCCTGGCAGAATCTTAATGCAAAGAAGGCATCTCCAATCATGACCAAACTACAACCATTCCAGGTGGCGGTTCCTACAGCATTCAACGCCGACGAATCACTGAACGTTGACGCCACCATCGCCCACATCCGCTACCTGGCCCACCACGGCGTGGACAGCGTGCTGGTCAGCGGCTCAACCGGCGAGCAGCACAGCATGACCCTCACCGAGAAACAGACGCTGGCCGCTGCGCTAGAGCACGCCGAACTGCCGCCAGCCCTCGAAATCATCTTTGGTGTTGCCAGCATCCGGCAACATGAGGCCGTCGCTCTGGCTGCGACCGTGGCCCAACAGCACCGCATTAATGGCATTCTGCTGGGCTTCCCGCCGTACATTCTCCCCACGCAACAGGAGGCCAGCAATTACGTTCAGGCCATCATCGCCGCGGCGGAGCGCCCGACCATCCTCTACAACAATCCCCACCGTACTGGCTTCAACCTGGAGCTAACCACCCTGCGGCAACTTGTCCGGCTACCCCAGGTTGTGGGCATCAAAGAGGCCGGCGACCCCAAGCGGGTGCCCACCATCCGCACGCTGGTGCCCGACGACTTTGCCATTTATACCGGGAGCGAACTCGACCTGCCGCACCGCGTCGAGCTCGGCTACGACCACCTATCGTCAATCAGCGCCAACCTGTACCCCGAGGCCATGGGAGCCTGGTTCACGGCTCTCCGGCACGGCGGGCAAGCCTTTGACCCCTTGCTACAGCGCGAGTTATCCGCCCTGCATAGCGGTAGCGTCCTCACCTTCGTCAAGGAACGGATTAGCGCTCAAGAAGGCATCGCCATGGGCCGTCCGCGGGGGCCACTGGGTAATTTCGTCGAATAACTGAATTCCAAGCAAAAAACGCACTGGCCAAAGTCAGTGCGGTTTTTGCGTGTAAATTCGATTCACTATAATCCGGCCGCCCGCAGCCGGTTGGATTCCTCCGGCTTGACGTTCCACGCGACTTTGCGCCAGTGCGTGCCATCAGTCTCCAGGACGGTCACACTGGTATTGGCGACCTCCCCCGTATCGCGAGCGTGGTCCAACGGGGTACCCGTCAAAAAGTTGCTGGTAATCGTCAAGACAATTCCGTGGCTCACCACCAGGGCCCGACCATCCGGCCCCACCGACGCCGCCAAGTCGCGAAACGCGGCCGTCGTGCGCCGAACGAGTGCCTGGTACCCCTCGGCGTGCACCGCGCGGTAATCCCACCGCTCCATGTGGTGGCGGTAATTAATGAACTCGGGGTCGTCCATCCACGGGGCCAGCAGTTGGCCGTCCCAGTCGCCGAGGCTCATCTCCCGCAGCCGGTCGTCATACTCGATTGGCGCGTCCGCGGCCGTAACCAACCGCGCGGTCATTGAGGCGCGAGGCAAAGGTGAACTGACCACACGGTCGAAGTGTACACCCCGTAACATGCCGTGCACCGCGCGAGCGCCATCAACGCCACTTTGCGTTAACGGGCCGTCCACGCCGCCACCGTTAAAACGGCCCTCAGCGTTCACGACTGTCTGCCCATGACGAACTAAGTATAAATAGGTCAACCTGAGCGCCCCCTAGATAATATCCGCCAGCACCTTGTCGATAATCCGTAACACCCCGTGGCGTTGGTTCGATGCCGTGGTGTAGCGTGCCGCCGTGGCTGCGGGCGGGAGGGCGTTGAGGACGTGGTAGCTGTACCCCACCTCCTGAAGCATCGGCACGTCGTTTGCGCCGTCACCAAAGGCCATCATGCGCGCGGTGGGGATGCCATATGCCTTGCCGAGTTGCCGAATGGCCGCACCTTTGTCCACGTCCGGATTCATCACGTCGACAAAGTGCACCCCACCCACAGTCACCGATAAGTCAGCACCAAACGGGCGGTTGAATTCAGCCTCAACCTGCTCGTAGGCATCGCCATCCGGGTAATAGGCGGTAAACTTGGTCACGTCCTCCGCGAACTGTTCAAGGTGCGACACAATCCGCACCTCGTTGAAAAAGTTCCCCAGTTGCTTGATGTGGTCCGCGTCCCGGGCGTCGATGTAACCGGCGTCCACACCGGACAGGATGGGCACCCCGGCCCGCTGTCGGTGCGTGTAAGCGGTGAGGTGTTGGTGCGTCGCGGTGGGGATGGCGTTGGTGTACACCCGCCGCTTGCCGCGCTCGATGACCGCGCCGTTGTCGCCCACCAGAATAATGTCGTCGCGCACGGGGGCGAACAGCCCCTGCAAAGTCGCAATGGAGCGGCCACTCACCGCGGCAAACTCCACCCCGTGCTTGCGTAATGCGTGTACCCGGTCAAAGAAGCCGGCGGGCACGCTGCCATCCTCCTCCAAGAGCGTGTGGTCCATATCGGATGCAATTAGTTGAATGTCGGTCATACGGTTGGTTCCCCCAATAATTGAATCAGGGCCTCAACCCCGGTTACTTAGTACCACCATTTTAGTCCCGGATGGGGGTGGGAACAAGCGGGCTGCGGGGAATTGATGAGCTGGTGGGAAGCAAAGGGGAAGGGCGGGGCAGCTGCAATGGCGAGTATGGATACAGCGCTCCGCCGTTACTCGTGCTTATGGAAACGAGTTGCACCCCGCAGAAACTTGCGCGTAACCCGCTTCGGCAATCAAGCCAAGCCCGGGCTTCACCGCCGAAGCAAGTTACGCTCCAGTTTCTAACCGCGGGGTTCCACTCTCTGAAACGAGCTCCGCAGGCCAGAAAGCGACGTATAAGGAAACCCGGACAAGAATCCAAGTGCGTGATTCTCGTCCGGGTCACGGGTAACGCTACAACGCTCCCTCGTTACTCTTGCTTATGGAAACGGGCTG
>NZ_BCVS01000157.1:0-3982 GCF_001591865.1 Lacticaseibacillus pantheris DSM 15945 = JCM 12539 = NBRC 106106 | reverse complement strand
GTTCGTAACCACCTGGCCTTCGCCCTAGCAGTGGTGACCATGGAGTACCCCACGAAAGCCGCGGCTCACCGCCCCGGCCTACGCTGCCGTTTCACAAAAGTTGAAACTTTTTGACGAATGTTGTTGACATTAGATTTACGTGAGTGTAGATTAAGAGTCAATCAATGAGTACATAAATCTTTGAACGGAATTGGTTAGGTGCATTGGCGCACAGAGACCCTGCGGTGCTGGGAAGCGGGGGGCCACCACCTATCCTCACATCCGCGAGTGGGACGTTGAAGCCTGTTAGTAGGCGTCCTCGGTTGGGCCCGTTAGCGCCGTGGTTGTTGAAGCAACCAGCTAAGGTAATACCGGTGACGGTATTGCGTACATGAGGTGGAACCGCGAAGCTAATTCGCCCTCTGATGACTCCGGTCATCAGGGGGCTTTTTTATTTGCGCAACTGCACATGGGCTGGTACCCAACAACCACATAAGGTTAGCCGTGTGAGCGGCTAACGTATCAGAGGTGGAACCGCGCATGGCGCCCTCTGTGGTTACTAAGGTAATCACAGGGGGCGCTTTTTAAATTGAAGGGGGAAGTTATTATGCAATACATTGCCGAAATTATGCCCGCCCTGCTCAAGGGCACCTGGACAACGCTCTGGGTATTTGTTATCACGTTGGTTTGCTCGTTACCACTAGGCTTGGTGCTGTCGCCAGGACTGGGCTCTCGCTCAAAAAATCCGCTGGCGGTTGCGTTACGGTGGTTGCTGAGTGCTTATACTTGGATTTTCCGTGGCACGCCACTCTTGCTGCAGATGATTTTCATCTTCTACGGATTACCAACCATCCACATTGTCTTTGACCGCAATTCGGCCGTTCTGGTAACGTTCATCCTGAACTACGCGGCGTACTTCGCGGAAATCTTCCGTGGTGGCTACCAGGCAATCGACAAAGGCCAATTCGAGGCGGCAACCGTCCTCAAAATGTCGCGCTGGCAGACATTCCGCTACGTAATTATGGGTCAGATTACCAAGATCGTTTTACCAAGTATTGGGAACGAAACAATCAACCTGATCAAGGACAGCTCGCTGGTATACGTTATCGGGATTGGCGACCTGCTCCGTGCCGGTAACATTGCCGCCAGTCGCGACGTGACGCTGGTACCGTACCTGTTGGTAGGGGTCATTTACCTGTTCCTGACGTTCATATTGACCGTCGCGCAGAAGCGGGTTGAGAAGCGCTTTGCCTTTTACCGTTAGTCAAAGCCGAGCGTAACCAGGCGTTTAGGAGGAATCATTATGCTGGAATTAAGTGGAATTAGTAAACAATTTGGTAGTCGCAATATTCTCAACGGTTTGAACTTGACCGTTCCTGACGGGCAGACACTTGCTATCGTTGGACCTTCAGGGGTGGGTAAAACAACTTTGCTGCGGATTATCGCGGGTCTGGAGTCGGCTGATGCCGGAACCATCGCGTGGGATGGTCAGGCAACCATTCCAGAGCAGCTACGCGAACAGGGAATTCTTGGGGTAGTGTTCCAGGGCTTTGAACTGTTCCCACAGTATACGGTACGGCGCAACATCACGCTCGCCCCGACCTTAACGGGGGCAACCAAAGCCGCTGCGGATGCTCGTGCCAACACGCTGATGGAGCAACTGGAGTTGACGGACCAGGCTGATGCCTACCCGTACACGCTGTCAGGTGGACAAAAGCAACGGGTCGCCATTGCGCGGGCCCTCGCGCTCGATCCACAAGTGTTGCTTTACGACGAGCCGACTAGTGCTTTGGACCCGGCTTTGCGCGATAACGTGGCCGCATTGGTTAACCAACTGAAGCAGGGGGGGATGACCCAGGTTGTGGTGACTCACGATATGGACTTTGCCCGGAGCGTGGCGGATAACGTCTTCACAATGCCAACCGGAACGGAGGCGTAAACCTATGCGAAAATTTTGGAAAGTAGCGGTGGCGGGGCTACTGGCGCTGGTCGCGGTCACCAGTCTGTCGGCTTGCGCCCGGACGACCGCCAAGAACTCATGGCCCCGCATCGAAAAGACCAAGAAGGTGGTTATCGGTTTGGATGACACCTTTGTACCGATGGGTTTTCGTGAAAAGAACGGCCAGCTCGAAGGGTTTGACATTGACCTAGCGAAGGCGGTGTTTAAGCGTTACGGCATCAAGGCGGACTTCCAGACCATTGACTGGTCAATGAAGGAAACCGAATTGCGCAACCAAACCATCGATTTGATTTGGAACGGTTATACGGTCACCCCGGAACGCGAAAAGCAGGTACTGTTCTCTGACACTTACCTGAAGAACTATCAGGTGCTGGTAACCAAGCGTAATGACAACATCAAGTCGTTTGCGGATATGGCCGGTAAGACGGTTGGGGCCCAGACGGACTCCAGTGGGGCGGCGGACATTGATGCTGAGCCTAAAAAGCTGAAGGATATTATTAAGGGCAAGGAGCCCGTACTGTACGATACTTACGATAAGGCGTTCATCGACCTCAACGCCGGGCGGATTCAGGGGATTGCCATTGATGGTGTGTACGCGCGTTACTACGTGGCTCACCAGCCTAACCCGCAGAAGTACCGGATTGTTGACGGCACGTTCCCGGCTGAGAAGTTCGCGGTGGGGATGCGCAAAGGTGACACCCAACTGGCGGCAAAGATTAACGCCAGCCTGAAAGTATTGCAGAAGGACGGGACCATCGCGAAGTTGCAGCGCAAATGGTTCGGCGAAGCGACACAATAATTGGTGGTCAGATGCTTGGCGTTCGTCCTATTTTGTAGCGAAAGCTTGACGGTGATGCGGTGATTGCGTATGCTATTCCTTGTAACCGTTATTATTAATAGTAAGTAACCTTCACAAAGGGGTGCCGTAAGGCTGAGAAATACCCTTCGAACCTGTTTCGTTAGCACGAGCGTAGGGATTGTGAAATGAGGCAAACTGTCTCCTTTGTGGTGGGTGAGTGTATACACAACACAAGGGAGGCTTTTTTTATGGGACGACAACGGGTACGCATTATGGTGGAGGTCGCCGTGATGGCCGCGGTTGCCACTGCTTTGCATGTGATTCCGCACACTACAGGGGTTTCCGCGATTGAACTAGAGTGGGGCATTATTCCTATCGTGGTGTTGGCGCTACGGCGTGGTACAGGCGCGGCCATGATGGGTGGCTTGATTTGGGGTGTACTGGACATGATCCTGTTTGGGTTGGCGTCGGGCAGTGTGCTTAACCCGATTCAAGGAATTGTGGAATACCCCATTGCATTCACTTGCGCCGGCTTGGCGGGTATTAGTTACCGGGCATTCCAAAGTGGACAGCGAGGACGTCAGGTGGGAGCCATTATTACGGCGGCGTTTGTGGGTACCTTTGCCAAGTACTTCTGGCACTTTATTGCCGGCTGGATTTTCTGGGGGAGTTACGCACCAAAGGGACAGGCTGCATGGTTGTACTCGCTGATTATCAATGGCGGGTCAGCACTATTTACCACGGTGGCAGCGATTGTGGCGGTACTGTTGGTTTACCGGCTAGCTCCGCAGCTGCTACGGGAGCCGTAGTCTTAGGTACAATCAAAAAGCGTGTGGGCCAAAGCCCACAAGCTTTTTGATTGCGTCAATTAGTAACTGATTATTGGAACGCGGCCACGGCGGTAAACACCACGCCGAGAACCGTAATGAGAATCATGACCCAAACGAAAATCTGGGTGACGTGCTGGAAGGCAGATTTGTGTTCCTTTTCCGCCTTGACCTTGCTAACGTTGACCTTGCTCATGCGTACACCTCCGTGACTGAAACAATATCCTGAGTGCATTGTACATTGTTTTCCGCCATTCGGCAAATTCCGGCCTTAGTCGGATGTGCTGTGGTGGCGTGGTGGTTCTGGCCGGTGGGGGTGCTGCGAGGTACTGCGACTTGGTGGACCGCTGCGGTGGCTGTCCGTACTGGTGTGGTGGTTCCGGTTGAGCCGCTGGTCCCCGCGACCGGCTACGTGCC
>NZ_BCVS01000156.1:0-4050 GCF_001591865.1 Lacticaseibacillus pantheris DSM 15945 = JCM 12539 = NBRC 106106 | reverse complement strand
CCCCACGGCCCCCACCGGCCAGAACCGCCACGAGGAGCACCGGTCGTGGGGACCAGCCGCTCAACCGGAACCATCACGCCAGTACGACCAGCCACCGGAACCCAGCACCACCAGGGTACTTGTGTTATGCTGGTAAGCAGAAAAAAACAACAAGGAGTAATCATCATGAGCGACTATTTAGTGCGTGCAGTAACTGCGGATGGCATGTTCCGCCTCTTTGCGGTTGATGCTACAGACACGGTGAGCGAGGCGCAGCGGCGGCACGATACGTGGAGCGCGTCTTCGGCGGCTTTGGGTCGGGCCCTAATTGGTACCGGCCTATTGTCGGCAGCCGAACTGAAAAATGATCGAGACCTGATGACGGTGCGCATCAAGGGTGATGGCCCGGCTGGTAGCATTGTCGTTGATGGCACGAGTCACGGCACGGTGCGGGGTTACATTCAGGAACCGCACGTCCACCTGCCGCTAAACGTGGTGGGCAAGATTGATGTCGCTCGTGCAGTGGGTAAACGCGGCGTGCTCGCGGTGACCAAGTACCTAGATGGCGGCGCCCCCTTCACCGGCCAAGTTCCGTTGACGTCTGGGGAGCTAGGTGCTGATTTCACCTACTACCTTGCAAAGTCGGAGCAGATACCTGCGTCCGTGGGCGTTTCCGTCTTTGTGAATGCGGACAATTCGATTGCCGTTGCCGGTGGCTTCCTGGTCGAAGCTTTGCCGGGTGCCACGGACCAAGCGCTAGCTGATCTGGAAACGAACATCAAAACGCTCCCACTGGTATCCGAGATGCTGAAATCGGGACTGACGCCTGAGGAGATTTTGGACCGGATTGTGAATGGCCGTAAACTCATGGTGTTGGGCCAGGACGATTTTGCGTTTAAGTGTAATTGCAGCAAGGAACGGTTTGGTAAGGCGCTGAGCACGCTGAAACCCACCGAGATTAAGGCGATGATTGCTGAAAACGATGGTGCAGAGACCGTCTGCAAGTTTTGTGGACAGCATTACCAGTTTAGCGCGGCCGAACTGACGGCAATGTTGCCGTAGCTTGTGGTGAGCTTTGTGGGCGTGTTACACTATGCGTCAGACAAAAAGTTAGTGGATTAGTTGAGGTGAATGACAGTGAGTAGTTGGTTTATCGGGGATATCGAGATTCCCAATCAGGTTGTGGTTGCGCCCATGGCCGGGATTACTAACGCGGCTTTCCGCGTAACCGCCAAGGAGTTTGGTGCCGGGCTGGTTGTGTGCGAAATGATTAGCGACCGGGGAATCCAGTACCATAACAAAAAGACGCTGAACATGATGTTTGTTGATCCGCACGAACACCCGGTTTCTATCCAGGTGTTTGGCGGCACCAAGGACACTTTGGTGAACGCGGCCAAGTTTATTGATGAAAATACGAGTGCGGATATCATTGACATCAACATGGGTTGCCCCGTGCCGAAAGTCACTAAGACTGATGCCGGTGCTCACTGGTTGTTAGATCCGGACAAAGTATACGAGATGCTGGACGCCGTGGTGCAGAACGTCCACAAACCAGTGACGGTGAAGATGCGTACCGGTTGGGACAAGGACCACGTATTCGCTGTGGAGAACGCAAAGGCGGCGCAGGCGGCCGGGGTTTCGGCACTCGCGATGCACGGCCGGACGCGTAAGCAACTCTACTCGGGGCACGCAGACTGGGACATTCTCGCCAAAGTTGCAAGTGTTCTGGACATTCCGTTCATGGGGAATGGTGATGTGCGCACGCCGCAGGACGCCAAGCGTATGCTTGATGAAGTCGGCGCGGACGCGGTGATGATTGGCCGTGCTGCTTTGGGCAACCCGTGGCTGTTGGGTCAGGTCAAAACGTACTTGGAGACGGGAGAACTAATCTCGGAGCCAACGCCAACCGAGAAAATTCGGATTGCGGAAAAGGAATTGCACCGACTGGTTTTGTTGAAGACCGAGAAGGTGGCGGTGCCGGAATTCCGTAAGCAGGCAGCATACTTTCTGAAGGGCATCCCACGTTCATCGCGCACTAAGGCTGCCGTGATGTCCGTGAACACCGAGGCTGAGGTGGACGCCATTTTGGATGAGTTCGTTGATGGTCTAGAGGCACACCCCGTACTCAGATAGTGTTTGAGGTAGATGCAACTTGACTCCGGTCGGGTTGCTTTTTTGCTGTAAAATTGGCAAGATACAAGGGTATGTGAATTGAACGGAGGAAATAGCGTTGGCAGATAAGCAAAACAAGCAACCGAAGCAGCAGCCGTCCATGAACGACCAGATGCGGGTGCGCCGGGAAAAGATGCAGGCCTTACGGGACGAAGGAATTGATCCGTTTGGCCACCGCTTTGACCGGACCCACACGGCTGCTGATTTACAGGAACAGTTTGGTGCGTTTGATAAGGATGAACTCAACGACAAGCACGCCGAGGTAGTCATTGCTGGGCGGATGATGTCCAAGCGGGGCAAGGGCAAAGTCGGCTTTGCGGATATTCATGACCGTACTGGCAAGGCGCAAATATACGTCCGCAAAGACGTTGTGGGTGAAGATAACTATAAGATTTTCAAGAAGGCTGACTTGGGCGATATCCTGGGTATCGCCGGTGACGTCATTAAGACCGACATGGGCGAGCTCACCGTGCGGGCAAACCACGTCACGTTTTTGACCAAGGCACTGCGGCCCATGCCTGACAAGTATCACGGTTTAAACGATGTGGAAGCAAAGTACCGTCAACGTTACTTGGACCTGATTGCCAACCGCGACAGCTTTGACCGGTTCGTGCAACGGACTAAGATTGTCAGCGCTGTGCGCGAGTACTTAGACCAGAATGGCTTCTTAGAAGTGGAGACACCCGTCTTGCATAACCAGGCCGGTGGTGCCAATGCACGGCCGTTCGTGACGCACCATAACGCTTTGGATATTGATTTGTACATGCGCATTGCGCTGGAATTACACCTGAAGCGTCTGATTGTTGGTGGCATGGAGCGTGTCTACGAAATTGGTCGCGTCTTCCGTAACGAGGGTGTGGACACAAAGCATAATCCTGAGTTCACCGAGCTAGAAACATACGCCGCGTACTGGGATCTGGGCGACGTGATGGATGAGACTGAGGGTATCTTCCGCTACGTGTCGCAGAAGGTTCTGGGCACCGGCAAGATTACTTATCAGGGTCAGGACATTGATTTAGATGCCCCGTTTGCGCGTGTGCACATGGTCGACGCCATTAAGGAACGGACTGGTGTTGATTTCTGGAAGCCAATGACGCAGGCTGAGGCCCAGCAGTTGGCTCAGGACAAGCACGTTAAGGTTGAGTCGTACTGGCAAGTAGGTCACATCATCAACGCGTTCTTTGAAGAATTTGTTGAGGATACGTTGGTTCAGCCGACCTTTATCTATGGTCACCCAATTGAAATATCGCCACTGGCCAAGAAGGATGAAAAGGATCCGCGTTTCACGCAGCGGTTTGAGCTCTTCATTGATGGTAACGAGTATGGTAATGCCTTTACGGAGCTGAACGATCCCATTGATCAGCGGGAACGCTTCGAGGCACAGGCGGCCGAAAAGACTGCCGGTAATGACGAGGCACAACCAATTGATGACGACTTCGTGGAGGCTCTGGAATACGGCATGCCGCCAACTGGGGGCCTTGGTATTGGGATTGACCGACTAGTGATGTTGTTAACGGATGCCGCTTCAATTAGGGATGTGTTGCTATTCCCAACGTTACGTCCGTAGTCTAGACTTTTAGTAATCAACGCAAATTTCAAAGTGTCAGTAAAACATCGCAAAAATATTGCGGTGTTTTTTTGAGGGGTTTTTGGGGACATTGACGGGCTATTGGGGACGCGTGTTTCTATAAAAGCGAACAAGAAGGTTGGTAACTTGACAAAAGTTCGCAAAATAGCGATAACGCACCCTGGAAGGAGTACAATCCGCCGAAAATTCGTCTTGACGGTTTCTGGGCAAGTTGGTAAACTGTTTAAGTCGTCAAGTGATACGGCGTTCGCCAAGAGCGACGCGGGTTACGCAAACAATTTATCAATTAAAAAGTTGTTGACAGTGGCTTA
>NZ_BCVS01000155.1:0-4115 GCF_001591865.1 Lacticaseibacillus pantheris DSM 15945 = JCM 12539 = NBRC 106106 | reverse complement strand
GTTACACCCCGGCAGTGGCCACCATTCCGACCCCACACGCCTCCGCTCACCGCGCCGCCCATCCAACCTCCTCCACCATATCGTGATAACCAATACCTGTGGGTAGGTGCCACATCAGTTCAATTCGGACACACCCCCATAAAAATGTACGCGCTCCCAATTTCCACTAAACTTTTCCCGCCCCATAACATATACTATAGATGTTTGGTTTTATTCCAAGGAGACGCCGCTAACAGCTTGGTGCCCGGACTGGGGTAATTCGCGCACCACCATACCTGAGGAGGTAGCCTTCTTGATCACTCTCTCCAACGCACAATTCACCGCCACCATCAATCCACTCGGTGCCGAACTCACCACACTCACCCGCCGCTCCAACGGCCGCGAGTACATCTGGTCCGACACTACCGGTAAGTTCTGGGGCCGCCACGCGCCCATCCTGTTTCCTGCCATCGGCCGCTCCAACGACGACCACTACTTAGTCGACGGCCAGACCTTCCCCATGCGTCAACACGGCTTCGCGCGCGACTTTGAATTCGACGATGTCCAGCAAAGTAGCGATGAAACCGTCATCCTGACCCTGCACGCTAACGCCGAGACCAAGGCGCTGTACCCGTTTGACTTTGCGCTATCCGTCACCTATACGTTGACGGAAACCGGCCTGCAGGTGCAGTACCACGTCACCAATGCTTCTGCGCACCCAATGCCGTTCGCGCTGGGTTCACATCCTGGCTTTGCGCTAGAACAGCCACTCGGCCACTACACGGTCACGCTGACCGGCGCAAATACGCCGCTCACCAAGTTTGGTATTGGCCCCGTACCGTTCCGCAACGGGGCCGTGGAGCCATTCGCTGAATCCGATGGGGCCGCGATTCCATTAAGTCACGAACTGCTTGACGATGGCCTGATTATCATCAATGCACCCGAGGCCACCAGCGCTACTTTGGCCGCTAACGACGGGAGCTACCGGGTCACCATCAACCTGGCGGACTTCCCCTACCTGACTCTGTGGAGCCCGGAGCACAAAAACGCACCGTTCGTCTGCGTTGAACCGTTCCACGGGCTGCCCGACGTGGCCGGTGCCCCTACTGACTGGTACCAGAAAGCGGGTAACACTACCGTCGCCCCTGGCGGCACTTCAGCGTTTGGCTACGACCTCACGCTGAACTAAGCGTCACGCAAAACGCGCACCGCGTTCTCTTTGCAGAATGTGGTGTGCGTTTTACTTCGGCGCGATTAATCAGCGCTATAACTGACCACTTTGGTGCCCGCATCGCTACCGTACACAATTTGCTGAACCTTGACCGCAATCGTCTTAATCCGGCTGAAGTCGAGGGTGGTCTGGTTGTGCCCGTGCGTCATAATTACCAAGATGTATTTGTGCCCATCACTGGTGGTCACAATCGCCGCATCATTGTTAACGTCATCCAGGAAGCCCACCTTATCGGCCACCGTGGCCCCGCTATCCACTGACGCCACGCCTGCCGGGATGCCTGACCGGTAAACCTGCTTTTGCATCAGGCCCAACAAGTAGCTACGGTCGCTGCTATCACTGAAGACCCCCGTGCCCGCGTTCAAAGCCTGTAACACTTTGCGGAGACTCTGACTCGTGGTGCTGGCCGCCTCGTCACCGTCGTGAAAGACCGGACTGCTCCACCCTTGGCTCTTGATGAAGGCATTGATGCTGTCGGCACCATACTCGGCGAGAATCTCTTCCGGAAAGGTATTGCTGGAATTCACGACCATCTGGTAAAAGCCACTCTTGTTGGCAGTCGTCCAGCTGAATTTGCCTTCCTGGTGTAGGTGAAATAAGTACGCCGCGATAAACAATTTATATGTACTGGCCGAAGTCGCGGTAGTAGTGGCGTTACTGTCGGCCACAATCTGACCGTCACCATACGTTAATTGGTCCGTCGTACTGTCAGCGCTGCTACCACTGGTGGCGTCCAGACTGTAAAAGCTGACGCTGGCGTCGCCGTCAGCCGTAACCTTATCCAGATAATTTTGTAGGTTTTCCTGAATAATACTCCGTTTCTTGTTCGCGGCCGTGGTTGCGCTATCGGTGCTCGCCGACGAACTGGTGGCCGCCTGGGCGTGTTGCCCATTGCCAGTAGTGTCCCCGGCCGCCCGCCAGCACAGCAACGCCACGGCCATTGCACCAAAAATGACAACGATCGCCGCAACGTACCGCTCACGCTGGTGATTACTTACATGTTTCCGCAAAATAAATGAGCCCCCAAACTGTTAATAAAGACAGTTTAGCGGGCTCATTTTGCGACTTTGCCGTTAAAATATGACCAAATTGGGACTTTTTGTCGTTAAATCAAAGCAGCGGTGGTCACCGTACTGCTTTACTTCGCGTTGAGTGCCTTTGTGGCCTCTTCAAAATCGTCAAAGTGGTGCTTCGTGTGACCGATAATCTGGTAATCTTCGTGACCCTTACCGGCAATAAGCACGACATCCCCCGGCTTGGCGGCCTTAATGGCATACTGGATAGCCGTCCGCCGGTCCGTGAACCGCTGGTAACTGCCTGCAGGAACCGCGCTCACCACCATGTCGAGGATACTATCTGGGTCCTCCGTGCGTGGATTGTCGGAAGTGAAAACGGGATCAGTGGACAAACGCACCGCGATTTCACCCATAATATGGCGCTTGTTGTTGTCCCGGTCACCACCGGCGCCCACCACACAGAAAATGCGTTGCTTGGCGAACTTGCGGATGGTCGCCAGGACGTTCTCCAGCCCATCCGGCGTGTGCGCGTAATCCACGAGCACCACCACGTCTTTGTTGTTCGGCACCGGCTGGAAGCGCCCGGGCACGCCGGTTGCCGACTCGATGCTGGCAATAATGTCAGGCACCGCAATGCCCTGACCGTACGCCGCGCCAAAGGCAGCGAGGACGTTGTACACGTTAAATTCGCCAACCAGGTGCATGTGTACCGGGTAGGTCTGCCCGTAAAACTGCAGGTTGAACCGCGTCCCGTGGTTGGTGGTTTCGATATCGGTTGCCCGTACCGTTGCCGCCTGGTCCACGCCGTACGTGATGACGTTAGCCACCGTGTGGTCAGCAATCGCCACCAGCTTGGCCCCCGCCGGATCGTCCGTATTAATCACAGCCGTTTTGCTGCGACCGTTGTGGCTCATACCGCTCCCAAGCTCGCTGAACAGCAAACTTTTGGCCGCAAAGTAGGCCGCCATGGTCTTGTGGTAGTCCAGGTGATCCTCGGTCAGGTTAGTGAAAACCGCAGTGTCAAAGTCGGTTCCCCAGTTGCGGCCCTGATCGAGCGCAATCGACGATACCTCAATGGCCGCGGCCGCGTTACCCGCGTCGCGCATAGCCGCCAGCACCCGTTGCATGGTGTTGGCATCGGAGGTGGTATTCACCGTCGGCAGCTTTTCGTCACCAACTTTGTTGTAAAGCGTCCCCATAATCCCCGTGTTCATGCCGTTATCGCCGAGAATCTTGCTAATGAGGTGGGTGACGGTCGTCTTACCGTTCGTCCCGGTCACCCCGATGACGTTGAGGTCACGACTAGGGTTGCCGTTAAACGTGGCGGCAAGTTCAGCCAGCGCCTTGTGGGTGTCCGGCACCGTTACAACGAGCCCTTGGCCCTGGTACGTCACGGCGCGCTCAACCACGGCCATCGCGGCCCCGGCGGCAAACACTTCATCGAGGTGGTCGTGACCATCAAAGTTGGCGCCGGCAATGGCGACGAAGCATGCACCCGGACGTACCTCCCGGGTGTTGGCGGTCACCATGGTGATATCCATGGCGGCTTGGTGCAGCCGGTCCCGATCCGTGGGCCCGACAGCGAGAATATTAGTCAGCGTGTGTACCTGCATGCTGTTCTTCCTTTCTGAAACCGCTAATTGTTACATTCCTGTAACACTGATAGACATAGTATAACGTAAACCAGCGCGGCATGACTGCTTGTAACGGTATTTTTATTGCTTTTTCGCAAAAACATCACAATGCAACGTGACTGTGCAATGTGGTAAGAACATGCGGACAGGGTTGGGAGTTGCGGCTTACGTGCCTTCCGCCGTGGCTTGCTTCACCCGCACGCTCCGGCCGTTCCGGCCTCCACGGATAATTGAGCTTGAGAATGACGTGTACCC
>NZ_BCVS01000154.1:0-4128 GCF_001591865.1 Lacticaseibacillus pantheris DSM 15945 = JCM 12539 = NBRC 106106 | reverse complement strand
CCCACGTAAGCCGTAACTCACCGGCCCGGCCTACGCTGCCGCCAGCCACTACCGTAGCAATCACGGTACTGGCCACGAAAGCCGCAACCCCACCGCCGCTTTGCCAGCACTGACCCACACCCCCAAAGTCACACATGACGGGTGTTTTGGTGTATTATGGTGAAGATAACAAATGGAGGTAGAGATATTTGATTACCATTAAGACAGACCGTGAAATTGACGGTATTCGCCGCGCCGGCGCCGTGCTGGCCGGTGTGCACGTGGGCTTGCGCGACATTATCAAGCCCGGTATTTCAAGCTGGGAAATCGAAGAATTTACCCGGCAGTATATTAACGACCACCACGCCCACGCTAGTGAAATGGGCTTCGAAGGCTACCAGTACGCCACTTGTGTGTCCGTTAACGACGAAGTGGCCCACGCAGAACCGCGTAAGGACCTCATTCTCCACGACGGTGACATTGTCGCTGTGGACATGTGTGTGGACAAAGACGGTTACATTAGCGACTCCTGCTGGAACTATGCCGTTGGTGACATCAGTCCCGAAGCTCAGAAGCTGATGGACGTCACCAAGAAGGCTTTGTACCTCGGCATCGACCAGGCTGTTGTCGGCAACCGCATCGGCGATATTGGCCATGCCATCCAGCAGTACACCGAAGTCGAAAACGGCTACGGTGACGTGCGCGAACTGATTGGTCACGGCATCCAGCCGACCATGCACGAAGCGCCTAACGTGCCACATTACGGTAAGCCGGGGCACGGCCTGCGCCTCAAGGCCGGTATGACTATCACCATCGAACCCATGATTACGACGGGTACCTGGGAGATTACGGCCAAAGAAGACCCTAAGACCAACTGGGAATACTACGTGACCGCCGACGGTTCCTTGTGCGCACAGTACGAGCACACCATTGCCATCACTGATGATGGTCCCAAGATTTTGACGAGTCAGGATCCTGAATTTGATGCCAAGTACCTATAATAGCGTGTTAAGCTAAAACGCTTGGTAGGTACGGATAACGGTTAGTTGGCACGGCGGCGGACGTCTAGGTGTTCGTAACCGTGTTGATTAGCCGTTTCTTTTTGGCTGGTAGTGGTAGTAATCGCTTTAGTATTGAGGAGGGGAAGGTATGCCCAAGCGTACGGTTCTCGGGCACCGCGTGAGTGCGGAGTCGTGGCAACATCTGCACGACCATAACGAACAGGATAGTGCGCCCATCCATTTACAGCACTTATCCACCAAAGAGCGGTGGGGTGCCATCGTTGGTTTGCTTGGGCGGCGGGTGAACGCAGCTCAGATTGACCAGACGGCAGCGGCAATGGCATATTATGCCATCTTGTCGATTTTTCCGGCCGCACTGATTGTCTTTAACTTGGTGTCACGCGTCGGCGTCTCCAGCTTTGGGTTGCGTACAACCGTGACCCAGGTCGTGCCGAAAAACGTCATGGCCACCATTGCGCCCGTACTGCAGTCGTTGGCGGCCAAGCCGAGTACAACCTGGGTCGGGATTGGGACCATCTTCACCTTGTGGGCTGCCAGTCTGTGTATTGCGTCCATGCGTTCGGGTTTCAACCGGGCGTACGGTATTCGGGCGACGGTGCAAAATTTCTTTGTGTCACGTCTCGTATCCATGATGTTGACGGTCATCCTGATTGGGGTGGTCATCGCCGTGGTGTTGGTCTTTACCTTTGGCCGGCAGGTGCTCGAGTGGGTGGTCCAGCACACTAAGATTGCTGATTCGTGGGTGGGGACCTTCCAGTCTTTGAAGTGGCCCATCACAATTGCGGTGCTGCTGGTGGCCTTCGTCCTGTGCTATTACTTTATTCCGAACGCAAAGATGCGGTTCTGGACGATTCTGCCCGGCGCGACCTTTACTACGGCTGGATGGCTTGTGGTTTCCTACGCGTTTGCGCTGTACATGCACTACTTTGGCAGCGGGTTTAGTGCGTACGGCACCCTGGCGGCCTTCGTGATCCTACTACTATGGCTGTTCATTAACTCGTTCATCGTGATGGTGGGCGCGGTGATTAATGCCTGTATCTACGAGTATTTTTATGGGCACATTCACGGCAGTAAGGGGCGGATGCACGACTTTGCCCGTAAGCGCCTGCGCTGGTGGCCGTTCGGTCGTCATCACGACCATAAATAAATACTGATTGGCCTCCGGTTTACGTTCGCCGGGGGCTTATTTTTACGGCAAAGTTGTCTATAATTACACTAACGTACTCAAAGGGGGATAAAAGTTGCGTTCATTAACAAAGGGTAACCCAATCAAACTGGTGGTACTGTTTACCATCCCGTTACTGATTGGGAACGTGTTCCAGCAGCTGTACAGTTTTATGGATGCGCTCATCGTGGGGCGGACCATTGGCGTGAACGCACTGGCAGCCGTCGGGGCGACCGGGAGCCTCACGTTTCTGGTGATTGGCTTCGCGCAGGGGACCTCGTCCGGGTTGGCGATTCCCACCGCGCAAGCGTATGGTGCCCGGGATTATCGGGGTGTGCGGCGAAGCTTTGTGGCCAGCATTTGGTTGGGGCTAATCATCACGGTCATCGGTACGGCTTTGTCCGTGACCTTCACGGTGCCGCTGCTACACCTGATGCAGACGCCGGCCAACATTGTGCAACAATCGGCCGCGTTTGTGCGGGTGATCTTCATCGGCTTTGGCGCGTCGATGGCCTTTAACGTGCTGAGCAACCAGATTCGGGCGCTGGGTGATTCGCGTACGCCGCTCATTTTCTTGGTGCTGGCGACCGTGGTCAATATCCTGTTGGAGTTGCTGTTCATCCTTAAGTTTCATATGGGCGTGGCCGGCGCTGGCTGGGCAACGGTGACCGCGCAAATTTTCTCGTCGCTTTGTTGTTGGTGGTACATTCGGCGGCGTATTCCGTTACTGGTGGTCCGTCGGCGTGACATGACGTTTGATGCCGCTGAGGTGCGTAAGCAGATGACGATTGCTTTGCCCATGGGCTTTCAGCAGTCCATCATTGCCATTGGCGCGGTCATCATCCAGGTGATGCTCAACACGCTGGGGACGGACGCGGTTGCCGCGTACACCGCGGCGGGTCGGATCGACCAGCTGGCGTCGCTGCCGGCAGCTTCGTTCGGGGTGACGATGGCGACGTATGCGGCGCAGAACAAAGGTGCGCGGGAATACGGGCGAATTCGCAAGGGTATCCACCAAACGTTGGCACTCAACATGACGACGTCCGCCATTTTGGGCGCGGTCATCATTATTTTTGGCCGGCCGTTGGTTAACTTGTTCTTGGGCAGTGGGGTGCCGCACGTCACGGCGTTGGCGCAAACGTACTTCCACTTTAACGCCAGCATGTACTGGTTCCTGGCACTGTTGTTCACGGTGCGGTACACGTTGCAGGGGCTAGGGCAGACGTTGGTGCCGACGCTCGCTGGGGTGTTTGAGCTCGTAATGCGTATTTTTGCTGGTGTCATCCTGGTGACCAGCCTCGGGTTCACGGGGGCCGCGATGGCGAACCCGCTGGCGTGGATTGGCTCGGTCTCGGTCCTCATCGCCAGTTACTTCCGCACGATGCGCCGCCTCAAACAACAGGAGTTGGCAAAGGCGGAGTAGTGGGTGTGAACATGCGGGTGGCCTTTGGGACTGCGGCTTACGTACCCTACGCCGTAATTGCTTCACCCGCACGCTCCAGCCCGTTCCGGTCTTCCACGAATTCTGGAGCCAAAGAAAACCACTTTGTCTCCAGAATTTGCCGCCGTACGTCACTGCGTTCCTACGGCGCTTCGGAGTCGTAGCAACTACGTCTCCGGGTACGACGCCTCCTTCCCAAAGGCCGCCCGCAGGTTCCCGTTACTTCGTGGCTAACTCGTACGCTTATTGGTTGGCGCGCAACCTATCCCTACCAGAGTCGCTGTAAGTACGGTTGCGACGGTTGTGTTAGGCCGCGTCGGTCGGGGTGGTGGGCGAAGGCGTGTGGGGTCGGAGTGGTAACCACTGCCAGGGTGCAACGCCGTAGGTTTACTTCCAGTTGGTGCTTTAGCACCTTACTGGGAGTTAACTCGAAGGGCTGGCAGAGCCAGACCTAGAACGTAGTGACGTACGGCGCGACGAGTTATGAAACTTACCGGCGGGGTTCCGGGCAGGTTCATAAT
>NZ_BCVS01000153.1:0-4129 GCF_001591865.1 Lacticaseibacillus pantheris DSM 15945 = JCM 12539 = NBRC 106106 | reverse complement strand
ACGCTCTGCTGACAGGCGCTGTTTACATCCACGCCACGATACCACCAGCCCCCAAATGCCCCAATACGGCAGAAAACAACACCAAAAGCACACCGCATTTTGGTAAAATAATGTGCAAAAACGGCACGTTGGTCCAGTTCAGCGCACTGAACTGCGAACGTGCCGTTAGTCATCGATGTGACGAATATTAATCACGGACGAATATATGCAAAGCCGGCCTGTTGTTTTTGGGCCAATTCGATAACGCCGACTGGTACGACGTGCAAGCCAGGCTGTAAGCTATCCTGGTCAATGTGTCTCTGGCTCAGGGAGTTAGCGCATACAGAGACGTTGGTGTTGCCATTGGCCACGGCGCTGAGGTCGACTTTGCTACCCTGAACGGCGGCCGTGACCGCGTCCCCGTTGGCCAAAATTTCGACCTGCGCGTTAACGCGGTGCGCCGTCAGCCATTCGTGGTAGTGCTGCACGTTGTTGAGCACCATGGGCCACTTTGCCGATTCATCAATATGGAAAATGACGTTCATTGTATTGCCCCCCCAAAAAACTAAGCGGATTGAACAAGTAGTGTATCTAACTCGGGCAACGAGTGGACCTCGCGTGTCGGCTGCAGGCCGGTGTGATTGATTTGCTGGTGCAGGTTCACCCAGACCGTGCGCAGCCCGTAGTTCGCACCACCGCGAATGTCGGAGTTGAGTCCGTCCCCGATCATGATGGTGTTTTGGCGAGTGGCCTGAGGTTCGGCCGCAAAGATGGCGTCGAAGAACCGCCCGGACGGTTTGTCGAACCCTATTTCCTGGGAAATAAATATTCCGTCAAAGTAGGGGGCTAAGTGACTATGACGCAGCCGGCGGTGCTGTGTTTCCGCCATGCCGTTGGTGCCCGCCAGAATGTGGAACCCGCGGTCGTGCAGGTCGGTCAGCAGCGTCTTTGCTCCAGGCACCCGGTCATAACCGTGATTTAGTTGATCACGATAGGCTACTTCCATTTCTGCTCCGGGCGCATCACTGCGACCAATGGCGTCCAGGAATGAGGCAAAGCGGCGCTCGAAAATCTGCTCGCGGGTGATGTGCCCATGTTCTAGTTCGGACCACAAGTGGGTATTAACCTGCTGGTAAATGCGTTGGTTATCCGCGCTAAACGGGATTCCGTACCGGTCGAACACTGCACGTAGACCGTGATCCTCGCTCGCGGAGAAGTCCAACAAGGTGTTGTCCAAATCAAAAATCAAGTTAGTTGTCATGTCCGTTAATCCCCTAATAACCAGTTTACGCCCAGTCGCCATTACGGAAGATGGGTACGCGTTGCCCGTCGTGGGTGATGCCATCGATGTTCATTTGCGCAGAGCCCATCATGAAGTCCACGTGGGTGTCCGCGATGTTCAGCCCGGCCGCCCGTTGCTCATCGGGCGTCATGTCGGTGCCCCCAACTATAGCAAAGGGGTAGGCTTGGCCCAGCGCCATGTGGTCGGACGCATTTTCGTCAAAGAGTGTGTTGAAAAAGGTAATGCCAGACTGCGAGATTGGTGATGGGTCGGGCACCAGGGAAACTTCACCCAGGCTCTTGGCGCCCTTAATTTGCAGCAGTTGCCCCAGCGTATCCTGACCCTTGGCGGCACTGAAGGCGACGACCTCACCGTCTTTGAAGGTAAAGTGCATGCCGTCCAGAATATTGCCCGAGTATGCCAAAGGTTTCGTGGAAGCGACGGTACCGTTAATGCGGCGTGCATCCGGCACGGTGAATACTTCTTCAGTAGGCATGTTGGCCATAAACGTTTCTCCCCGTGGGTTCTGGGAGTCGGCGGCTTGCCAAATATGGTTTTGCGGCAAGCCGACGGTGAGATCGGTGCCTGGGGCCTCATAGTGGAGCGCGTCAAACTGGTATTGGTTGAGCCATTCTGCTTTGGTACTCAGACGGGCGTCGTGATCACGCCATGCTTGGTTGGGGTCGTCAGTGTAGACGCGCGTGGTGGTGAAAATTTGGTCCCACAACTTGTCGATGGCGGTGTCGTGGTCGTCCTCCGGGAAGACTTTAGCCGCCCACTCGGCACCCGCCGCCGCAATAATGGTCCAGCTGATGGCGTTAGTGGTGATGGCATTACTTAAGCGGCTGTAGGCTTTTTGGAATCCGGCGTTGTAAGCTGCGACTCGTTCTGGTGAAACGCCCGCCAGGTTATCCGGATTGGCACTCATGACCGTAATTCGTTTAGCGTTGTGTGCGAGCCAGTAATCGAATTGCCCCGCCACAAACGGCGGACGCACGGCCAACCGGTCATCAGCTAGGTACTTGATGTCCAGACGCTTCAGCGTATCGTCTTGCCAATCGACGAGCACCTCAGCAGCTCCAGCCTTGTACGCAGCGGCCACGATGAGGTGGGCTAGCTGGGCCTGCGTGACGTCAATTTGTACATAAACGGTATCGCCGGGGCGAACTTCGACGCCGGTCTCAACGGCGAGGTCGGCGTATTTGACCAAATTATGTTCAAAATCAGGTAGTGTCATTTCGTTCCTCCTTTAATAAGGGCGGTTAAATCCTGCTGAAAGTACAAGCCGGATAAACAACAGTACGTTCATGTTATTGCAACCATTTTAGCATATACAGGGGCTGAGGGCGTTAAGTACCGGTATTGATAGCCACACCGGACAACATTAAACAACAAAAATCATATTTTTTATTTCATGACTATTGTTTTATTTGCGGTATCTGATACAATGTGTTTTGTATCTTGTGGTGCTTAGGGGAGCATCTGCTCTATTTTGTGAGACTAACTTTATTTGGGGAGGCATAACATGGCACGAAAGAAAACTATTACGCGCGATCACATCCTGAACGCAGCGTACAACCTGGTAATTGCAGAGGGCTTTAAGCGGTTCACTGCGCGTAACATTGCGGCATCAATGGGGTGCTCAACCCAACCGATTTACTTGGAATTCGCCAACATGGCGGATTTACGGCAGGCGGTTGTTGACCGCATCAAGTCCGAATTAACGGAACGCTTCCAGAAAACCTATACTGATGACCCCTTGATTGACATGGCGTTGACTTACATCGACTTTGCCATCGAGAACAACAGTCTTTACCAATCAGTGTTCGTTGAGGACCACCTCGGCGTTGACGACATGCGTCAGTTCGCTATGAGCGCAGCGTTGAAGCGGCTCGACAAGTACGACTCAGTGAAGAACCTCACCGAGACCCAGAAGAACAACGTCATTACTGGCGCTTGGATCGTGGCGACTGGGATTGCGGACTTGATGTCTGCAGGGTTCATTCACATCTCGCACGCCCAGATGATCGACATTTTACAGTCGGTACTGAAGGACTTCATCGAGAACAAGCGTTTCAGTGAAGTTGACGATGACAACATCGTATCGATGGCACGCGCCAACTAATATTTGAAGAAGAGCAACAGATAGGGACAAAGTCATGAGGGCTTTGCCCCTGTTTTTTGGCGTTGAAGTGATTAACACAAGTAGTGGATACGCCACCGTTTCTTCGTTGTTGCGTGCCACAATCACCGCATAGAAAAAGGACCGCGGTGGCGGCCCTTAGGGTGGAAAATATAATTATGAAGCGGCAATTTCTGCTTGCTTGGCCACAATTTGGCTGACGAACTGTTCGAGGCGCTCGATATCCTCGGCTTCGGGGGCGAGGTCGACTTTGACGCTATCGGCTCCCTTCACGGCACCGTCAGCAGCCAGGACGTCGGCAAAGTCGTCGACGCTGGTCGCAAAGTCGGTGTAGAAGTGATCACCACTGCCGGCGCAGCCGAACACCTTACCGTGTAGGTCGACTTCCTTCAGTTCCTCGTAGAAATCGACGGCTTCGTCCGGCAGCATCCCGCTACCGGAGTCACTGAACGTGTAGGTGGCCACGATGCAGATGTCGACGTCGGCAAAGTCGTCGGCGATGGCTTGGGACACCTCCGTAGTGGTCACGGAGACGCCGTGGTTTTCCAGCTCTTCCTCGATAATTTCGGCAATTTCCTCAGTATTACCAGTCATACTGGCATATACAATCCGTGCTGTAGCCATTGTGCGCTACCTCCTAGTGTTGAATGCTCCCAAACAGTATAGCAGACTTTACGCAGGTCGTGTTAGGTGCTGGCAAAGCGGCGGTGGGGTTGCTGCTTTGT
>NZ_BCVS01000152.1:0-4144 GCF_001591865.1 Lacticaseibacillus pantheris DSM 15945 = JCM 12539 = NBRC 106106 | reverse complement strand
AAGGTAACAACGAGAGCCCCACTACTTTGACGGTAGTGGGGCTCTTTGTATGTGCGGCGTAGTTGGACATTAGCGGCCATTTTGCAGCCGGCGCAATTGCTCCAGACGTTGGGACAGCGCCTGTTCGTACTTGCCAGTCTGTTTTGGTGTGTAGTAATGCGTACCACGGAGTTTCTGCGGTAGGTATTGTTGCCGCACCCAGCCACCTGGATAGTCGTGCGGTAGCTTGTAATTGACCCCGTGGCCGAGTGCCTGCGCGCTTTTGTAGTGGGCGTCCCTGAGGTCGTCAGGAATCGCGCCGGCTTTGCCCTTGCGGATGTCCGCAATCGCGGCATCAATCGCACTGATTGCCGTATTGCTCTTCGGCGCGAGGCAAAGATCGATGACCGCGTTGGCGAGCGGGATGCGGGCCTCGGGTAGGCCGAGCCGTTGCGCCGCGTCAATGGCGTTCAGGGTGCGGTTGGCGGTCTGCGGGTTGGCAAGGCCGATGTCTTCATACGCAATCACGAGGAGACGGCGCATGATGCTGGGAAGGTCGCCGATGACAATCAGCCGGGCGAGGTAATGCAAAGCCGCGTCCACATCGCTGCCACGGATGGACTTCTGAAAGGCGGAGATGAGGTCGTAATGCGCGTCCCCATTGGCATCCCCGTCCAGCGCCCGTTGTTGGAGCGATTGGTGCATCACGCGGTCGTCGAGGGTGATTTGCCCATCAACTGCGGGTGTGGATAGGGTAGCGAGCTCCAGAGCATTCAGGGCGCTACGCAAGTCGCCGTTAGTGGCGGAGACTAGGTAATCGCGGCCAGACTGCGTCAGGTCAACCGGATATTCGCCCAAACCGCGTTCCGGGTCTGCGAGTGCGCGATCCACGGCCGTGGAAATATCGTCGGGAGTTAGCGGGTAAACTTGAAAGATTTGTGCCCGACTACGAATGGCCGGCAAAATGCTCATGTATGGATTTTCGGTGGTAGCGCCGACCAGGATGATGCGCCCGGATTCAAGGTGGGGTAAGAGGAAATCCTGCTTGGTTTTATCTAACCGGTGGATTTCGTCCAGGAGTAGAATGACCGTCCCGCTAATCTTGGCTTCCTCGGCGACGATTTGGAGGTCCTTCTTGGTATCAGTAGCGGCGTTGAGCATCCGCAATGAGTACTTGGTGGCACCAGCAATCGCGCTAGCAATGCTGGTCTTGCCGGTACCAGGTGGCCCGTACAAAATCATTGAGGTTAGTCGGTGGGCCTGGACCATGCGGCGAATGATCTGGTCTGGGCCGACGAGGTGTTGTTGGCCCACCACTTCGTCGAGGTTACGCGGGCGCATGCGGAATGCTAATGGTTGCTGCATTTTAGGTAATCCTTTCTAAGCATTATATTTGTCTTAGGGATGGGCAAAGAACTTTGATTCCAGCGTAATAGTGGTAAAATTTGGTTTACTCAATTGGGCATCCCCATCACCATAAACTAGGATGGTGTGGTGGGTCAATGCAAAGACGGAAGGGGGGCGCACTAATGAAGTGGAAATCATGGGTAGTAATGTTGGTTGTGCCGGTGGCGGCATTAGCGGCCGGTGTCTGGGTGAAGTTGGACCCCCGCGTGAACATTTCGCGTGCAGCAATGGTGACCCGGGTCAAAGGGTACCTGGATGACGTCCACGACTGGCTGGTTGACCTGCCGCCTTTGGAAGGCCTGGCCCACCGTATCAAGAAAAACGCTACTAGTGACCTGAGCGTGAATACTGACAGCTATAGTAACAGCGGCTCCTCGACGGATGCTACGACTGGCAGTGGGGGCGCCGCCAGCAGCAGTTCGGCCTCAAGTAGCGCGACCCAAACGCCGACTGAGTCAATCGTTCAGGGCGTGCAGCTGGCCAATACTTACTATTACCACTTTACCAACGGCACGCCGGCGTCGGTGCAGGCTGTCTTTAAGCAGGCGGTGGCGGTGTACAACGCCACGCATATCGTTTCAATTAGGCCGGGGACGGGCACCCAGGTGCAGAATCGCATCACCTTTGGCACCTACCGTAAGCAAATGGGTGCGGATGCGGACGGCACTCTGGAATTAGGCAAAGGTGGTCCGGAAATCGTTAAGCGTATTACGAGCACGGGGGACGTGACGGCCATTGTGAACCGGGGGACCGCGCGGCTCAACGTTAACTATCAAGACGCCATTGCGCTCCCGGTCGCGCTGCATGAATTGGGTCACGCGCTGGGGTTGGACCACAACACGCAGAGCAAAGCTTCGGTCATGTATCCCATCGACCAGGGTGTGACGACGTTGTCCACTGATGATCTGAACGGGTTGAAGTCCATTTACGGTCAGCAGTAGCGTCCGGCCACGTTATTGAAACCGTTTAGGGGCCAAATTCTTTGCCTGATGATAAACAAAAACCGTTTTTTAGTGAGAAAATTGCAAAAAGAGGTACACAGGCACGGAATCGTATGGTAATATATTTCTTGTGCTTGAGAGCACGAATACGTTTTGCCGTTTTAGCTCAGTTGGTAGAGCAACGCTCTAGTAAAGCGTAGGTCGCTGGTCCGAGTCCAGTAAACGGCAGCAAAATAACGTTGGGCCGAACATCAATCGTTGATGTTCGGCTTTTTTTGCGCTTGGACCAGAATTAGGCGGTTGGTCGCTCTGTCATGGTCAGTCGGGACCGTGTTATGATGGTTTTTAGGTTGCCATGAGTTGTGGCTGGTAAAAAAGCACTGTTGAGGTCCAAATTTGCGTCATTCGTAATGGGGCAAAACATGATGTTTGGCAAAAACACATGGCAAAATTTTCAAAGGAAGTTGTTTAGATGTTACAAGATGCCCTAACTCATTGGCGCGTTGTGCGCATTGAGAGCCCATTCCTCAACATGACGCTGTTGTTGACTAGTATTGGGGAAGGAAAAAACTAAATTGATAAAGAAAACAGGATTAACTAAGGGCCAAGTGCTACTGTTGGCAGTCGCGACAGGCATTGTTGTGGCCAACTTGAACTATATTCAACCACTGGAAGCTCTGATCGCGCATAGTTACGGAGTGTCGCGCGGAACTGTGGGTGTTGTCGCCATGCTGACCCAGTTGGGGTATGCGTTTGGCTTGCTGCTATTAGTGCCACTAGGCGATATTTTTGACCGTAATCATCTCATTCAGGTGATGCTGGTTCTGGCGGTGATTGCGTTACTCGCCGCATATTCGGCACGTAACATCGTTTGGTTTGGGGCGGCCTCGCTCCTGGTGGGTATCACCTCCGTCGCTCCACAAATAATCATCCCGTTCTCAGCGTACTTAGCTGACGGGTTGCACGGAGGCCAGGTACTGGGTAGCGTAATGAGTGGGCTGCTGACGGGTATTTTACTGTCGCGGTCGGTTAGCGGGTTGCTTGCCGGATTCTGGCCGTGGCAAAGTGTGTACTTAGTGGCAGCCATTGCTGTGGCCGTATTGTTGCTGGTCTTGCACTGGTACCTGCCGCAGGATCCGCGCGGACACCAAAAACTAAACTACGGGCAAGTGTTACGGTCGCTGCCACACCTGCTGCGTACACAACCTCACCTACAGGGATCGGCCATCAATGGCTTTACGTTGTTTGGGGTCTCTAACGTGTTGTGGTCGACGCTTGCGTTTTACCTGGCGGACCAGTTTGGCTTGGGTAGCACCGTGGCCGGCTTGATGGGGCTACTGGGAATTACCGGGGTGCTCTTTGCGCCGTACATTGGTCGCTTGGTTGACCGGACGTCGCCGCGGCGGACGGTGGGGATGGGCATCACCTTTTCCGTGCTGGCCTTTGTGGCGTTTTGGGCATTGGGTCACTGGGTGATGGGACTCATCGTCGGTATTGTGTTGCTTGATCTAGGGACGCAGTTTGGTCAGGTATCGAATCAGGCCATCGTGCAATCTTTGAGCCGCACGTCTGGTAGCCGGAACAACTCCGTGTTTATGTTTAGTTACTTTATGGGCGGCGCACTTGGCACCTTCTTTGCCACCTGGGCGTGGGGCCGATTCGGCTGGAATGGTGTCTGCGCGGTGGCCGCGGTTTTCCTCATCGTTAGTTTGGTGGGCCACCTAGTTTGGCGGGAGCCCACGAAAATTGTCCGCCAGGGTGAGCGGGACGCATAGGCCCCAGTAACGGTGAGAACCCGCGGGTGGTGTTAGGGGTTG
>NZ_BCVS01000151.1:0-4192 GCF_001591865.1 Lacticaseibacillus pantheris DSM 15945 = JCM 12539 = NBRC 106106 | reverse complement strand
GGGTTTCTTTGGCTCCATAATCCGTGGAAGACCGGTACGGGCTGGAGCGTGCGGGTGTAGCAAGCCACGGCGTAAGGCACGTAAGCCGTAACCGCAGCCACCGCACCCAGCTGCCCCCTCAGCTGGAACCGCCACCGACCTCACACTACCTCTGGACAAATGCTGGCGCTGCGGTGACAATGGAAGCAACGAAATATCACCATACGAAAAGGGGTACGTTCATGCGGATTGAAAACGATGCGATTGGTGCGGTAGAAATACCCGATGATGTCTGGTGGGGGCCACAAACGGAGCGGTCGCGCCACAACTTTGCGGTGGGCCCCGACATGCCGTTACCAGTGATTCGGGCGCTGATTGAAATCAAACGCGCGGCGGCGAAGGTCAACGGCAGTCGCGGCAACCTCGAACAACCAATTGCGGATGGCATCGTGCAGGTGGCGAGCGCGTTGTTGACGTTCAATGACCACGACCTGCGTAGTCAGTTCCCGTTGAAGGTTTACCAAACCGGTTCCGGGACGCAGACCAACATGAACGTTAATGAAGTAATTGCGCACCAGGCCAGCAAAGCCGCCGGGACCACCGTTTTGGCTAACGACCACGTCAACCAGGGGCAGAGTTCCAACGATACTTTTCCCACCGCGATGCACATGGCCGCCTACGCTGCTTTGGGGTCACTCGTAAGCACCATTCAACACACCGTGGGCACCATGAAGACGCAGGAGCAACAGTACCACCGCACCGTTAAGCTAGGTCGGACACACTTACAGGATGCGACCCCGATTACCTTTGGCCAGGAGGTTTCCGGCTGGCGCGCCACGCTGGAACAGGACATTCGGGCGATTACCGCCGCCCGTGATACTTTGCGGGCGCTGCCCCTCGGTGGCACCGCCGTCGGTACCGGGCTGAACACCACTCCGGCGGCCACAAAGGCGATTATTACACAGTTGATTAGCGATTCGGGCGTGGCTTATACGAGTATGACTAACAAGTTCCACGGGCTGTCTGCGCACACCGAGCTGACCAACGCGCACGCGGCCGTGAAGACGCTGGCAACCGACCTCATGAAGATTGCTAATGACATTCGCTTCCTGGCGAGCGGTCCACGGGGTGGGTACGGCGAGCTGACCATCCCCACTAACGAGCCTGGTAGCTCCATCATGCCGGGCAAAGTGAACCCCACCCAGGCCGAGGCACTGACCATGATTGCGACCCGGGTAATGGGCAATGACGTCACCATCAGCGTGGCTAACAGCCAGGGCAACTTTGAAATGAACGTGTATAAGCCGATTATCATCGCGACTTTGCTGGAATCCATCACGTTGCTGCGTGGTGGGCTGGATCAGTTTAACCGCTTGCTCCTGACCGGGCTGACCGCCAATGCTGACCGGATGCGCGCCGACGTGGACGGCTCGTTGATGACGGTGACGGCGCTGTCGCCGCACATTGGTTACGAGGTGAGCGCCCGCATCGCCCAGCATGCGTTGCGCGACGGGACCACGCTCCGTGAGGCGGCCCTGAAATCAGGTAAAGTCACCGCGGCGCAATTCGACGAGTGGGCGGACCCGCTCCAGATGACGCGTGTAGACGACTAAATAATGGAGGGGCGCATGTGATGCCCAGCGAAGAAGAAGTGATTGAGTTAAGCGGCCGGGTGGCCAAAATATTACTGGAGAACGGCGCCGAGACTTCCCGGGTTGAGGGCACCGCCGAGTATATCGGTCAGGCTGCCGGTCTGCAGTTAAGCTGCCATGCGACCATGACCGCTGTGTTTGTCGACGCGCAAACCGAAGCCCACACGCACCTGATTAAGGTGCGCACGGGTGACTTTAACCTGCAAAAAGTGGACGAGATTAACTCGGTTTCGCGGGCGTTCGTGGGTGGCGAGATCGACTTTGACCAACTCCAGCAACGAATTGAGGCGATTGACCGCAAAGTGATTGACTTCACCTGGCCGCAGAAGATTTTCGGTGCTGGGTTGGTGTCCGTGGCCCCAATGTTACTGTTTAAAGCCACGTGGGCGGACCTCGCCTGGGCCTTTTTCGTCGGGATTGCTGGTTATTTAGCGTCCCAGTGGGTTGGACGGCAAACCACCACGCCGTACATTACCTCCGCGGTGGGCGGGTTTACCATCGCCCTGTTAGCGGCGGCACTAGTGCAGTGGGGATGGGCCACCAGCAGCGACAATATCATTATCAGTGCGCTGATGCCGTTGGTTCCCGGCGTCGCGTTGACCAACTCGTTACGTGAACTCATCGGTAAGCACACCATCTCGGGGATGGTGCGCGCCGTTGACGCCGTCCTGGTGGCGGGTGCCATCGGCGGTGGTGTGGTGTTGGGCGCGGTGCTGGTCCGCATACTGGCGGGGGTGTGACGCGTGGATATTATCGTAATACTAACGGAAATTGTCTTCGGCTTTCTCTCCTCAGTCGGTTTTGGCGTAATTACTAACGTTCCGCGGCGCACCCTGATGGCGTCGGGCATTACTGGTGGCTTGGCCTGGGGTGTGTACGTCATTGTGGACCAAGTTTCCGGTAACCTGATTCTGCCGAACCTATTAGCGGCGGTGACCATCGGCGTACTGGCGAACATTGCGGCCATCGCGGTGCGTGCCCCGGTGAACGTGATGTACGTGCCGTGCCTGGTGTCCCTGGTGCCGGGGGCCATTATTTACATGAGTATGAAGGATTTCACTTTGGGCCACGACGCGACGGCACAGCAGGGGCTGATTAAGACCCTGACGGTGGCGTTTGCCCTTGCCATTGGCTTCGTGCTGGCTGAGGCGCTGATGAACCAACTGCGGCCGTGGATAAAGCGGCTGATGCGGCGGGCGTAGATCGCCGTGTACACAATAGTGAGAAGGGATGAGGATGATGAATTTGTTGACGGAAGTAATGGCAAAGTTGGACCAGGCAGAGCCCGACATTATTCGTATTCGGCGGGAGTTGCACCAGCACCCCGAGGTTTCGTTTCACGAACAGTGGACGTCCCAGTACATCCGTGACTTTTATGCGGATCTGGACTGCACCGTTGCAGACTTTGGCTACGGCTACGGCTTTGTAGTTGACATTAAGGGCGGGCAACCTGGCCCGGCATTGGCGTTGCGTGCCGATTTTGACGCCCTTGCGGTGCAGGAGGACAACGATTTACCGTTTAAGTCTCAACAGGCGGGCGTGATGCACGCTTGCGGGCACGACGGCCACACCGCCTACATGATGGTGCTGGCGCGCACGCTGATTGGGGTACGTGACCAGTTGCCAGGGAGCGTGCGGATTATCCACCAGCCCGCCGAGGAGGTCTCGCCTGGCGGTGCGAAGGGAATGCTGGCGGCCGGCGTGCTGGAAGGTATCGATAACGTGATTGGTGCCCACGTGATGACGTCGATGCCGACCGGGACGGTAGGCTATCATGTCGGGGCCACGCAGACCGGGCGGGCGAACTTCACGATTACCTTCACGGGCAAAGGTGGGCACGCATCCATGCCGCAGTTGTCCAACGACGCCATTGTGGCCGGCAGCTACTTTGTGACCGCGCTACAAACCGTCGTTTCCCGGCGTATCGACCCGTTCGATACTGCGAGCGTGACAATTGGTTCGTTTGATGGCGTCGGCTCGTTCAACGCCATTAAGCAGGCGGTAACGCTGAAGGGTGACGTGCGCGTGATGAAGGAAAGCACGCGTACCACCATTCGCCGGCAAATTGAGCAGATTGCGCACGGGGTTGAAGCAATGTTTGGTGTGGTCGCGAAAATTAATTATGACGACAACTATCCCGTCTTGATGAACGATGCAAAGGTGACGATGCAGGCGGTGCACAACATCCAGGCTGCGGCCATTCCGCAGATTCAGGCGGTGACCGATGTGGGTACGCAGGATCCGTCCGAGGACTTTGCCTACTTTGCTCAGAGTAAGCCGAGCACGTTCCTGTACGTTGGTTGTGACCCGGATGACGGGCAAAGCCACCCGCACCACAGTCCCAACTTCCTGATGAACGAGGACTGCCTACTCATCGCGGCCAAAGCCGTGGGCGCCGCTGCCATCGGCTATCTGCGAGGGCGCGAATAGTGACCGGTTGCAGTGACGCGGTGGCTCCGGTTGGCGGTTCTGGCCGGTGTGGGTGCTGTGGGGTACTGCGACTTTGTGGACCGCTCCACGGTGACCGCTGCTAGGGCGAAACCTTCAACCGGCAAAGTGCG
>NZ_BCVS01000150.1:0-4226 GCF_001591865.1 Lacticaseibacillus pantheris DSM 15945 = JCM 12539 = NBRC 106106 | reverse complement strand
GTTACACCCCGGCAGTGGTTGCCATTCCGACCCCACACGCCTCCGCTTACCGGTCCGACCGACGCGGCCTTACGCTACTGTAGCAGTCACATCTCACGACAAGACAACACCCCCCTCACAGTTCTTGGTCTGTAATAGCAGTCAGTCTGGTCACAAACCTTTGAATCAATTCGTCTGTGTTTTGGGTTACGAAATATCCAGTAAACACAATCGTTAAATTCGATCATTGGTCGTGCTGCTATGAGGGAGGCAGTTGACCATAATCATTCGTAAATACGTTCGCAAATGTGGTTCTGGCCGGTGGGGGTGCCCGTGGGGTACGGAGACGACTGGACCCGGAACGGTGACCGCTGCAAGGGGGCACCGCTGTAGGAGACGCAGGCGACGTACAGCGCGACGAACTTAGAGACTGTCTGCCCGCATTTGGCAGGCAGGCTCTAAGTCTCACCGGAAACCGGCGCATTTTGCCGGTTGGAGGTTTCGCCCTAGCAGCGGTCACCGTGGAGCGGTCCACAAAGTCGCAGTACCCTACGGGCACCCCCACCGGCCAGAACCGCCAAAAACAGCCCGCGTGTTGACGTCAACACGCGGGCTTCTTATCAACGGAACGGATTCCAAAACCGCCCGCCGTTGACGCTGAATAAGCCAATACCGACGACGATGATGAGGACCGTCCCGCCCAGCGTCAACCAGTCGCTAGTGCGGAAATCGCGTCCCATGTACCACGTCCGTTTGCGGTACCGGCCAAAGCGGCGTAGTTCCATTGCCCGGCTGACCGTGTCAATCCGGTCGAGGCTGGCGAACACCAGCGGAATCAGAATCTTACCCGCGCCCCGTAGTCGTTGCCACAAGTTGGCCTTCCGCGAGAGCTCGTATCCGCGCGCCTGCTGGGCCAGGCTGATTTGATGGTACTCACCCTGGATGTCCGGAATGTATCGTAACGCCAGTGCTACCGAGTAGCTGACCCGGTATGAGAGGCCGACTTTGTTCAAACTGGACGCAAATTCACTCGGATTGGTGGTCATCAAAAAGATGAGGGCTAGGGGTACCGTGACGATGTACTTTAGGATCAAATTTAATTCATAAAATAACTGTTCCTGAGTTAGCGTGAAGTACCCATCACTCCCCAAAATGAGGTGGCGCGTGCCGTACAATTGGACGCCGTACTCGGGACTGAATACGTAAACGGCCAGCAAATTAAGGACGGAAAAGAAGAGGATGAACTTGGTGACCAGGCGGATCTGCGGCCACGTAATGCGTGCCTGCTTAAACAGGATGAGCGACATCACGGTGATAGCGGCCAGAAAGCGCGCGTCGTACGACACCATTGCGATGATGGATAGTCCCAGAAAGGCGAGGAGCTTGGTGGCCCCGCTCAGTCGGTGAATCCAGGTATTTTGCTCGGCATAACCGAATAGTTGCATACTCATCAGCGGCGCACCTTCCTTTCCGTGGCGATGACGTGTTGGGTGAACGCATCGGGGTCAATGTGCACCCGTTCGGCCAGTTGGTAGAGGCTGGTGGGGGCCAAAGCCGCCGCGCTCACGACGGTCGGGTTAGATAGCACCGTTGAGGGCTTTGCGTCCAGCATGACGCCCTGATCACCGAGGACCACCGTCCGGTTGGCGTACTCCAGCATGAGGTGCATGTCGTGCGTGATGAACATCATGGTGATACCTTGTTGGTTCAGTTGTTCCAGAAAGGTCATCATGTCGGTATAGTGCCGCCAATCCTGCCCAGCAGTGGGCTCGTCCAGAATG
This sequence comes from Lacticaseibacillus pantheris DSM 15945 = JCM 12539 = NBRC 106106, assembly GCF_001591865.1. Lineage (NCBI taxonomy): Bacteria > Bacillati > Bacillota > Bacilli > Lactobacillales > Lactobacillaceae > Lacticaseibacillus > Lacticaseibacillus pantheris. The sequence goes on along the minus strand of NZ_BCVS01000150.1, from coordinate 2,466 downwards.
AGCAACTCGGGTTGTAATACCAGAATACTAGCAATGGTGACCCGCTTGCGCTGCCCGAAACTCAACGCGTTGATGGGCCAGTTACGGAACGGGTATAGCCCGCAAATCTTGAGGGTGTCATCCACCCTTTGCTTGATGGCGGCTTCGTCCACCCCACGTAACCGTAGGCCTAACGCTACTTCGTCCCGAATCATCACCTGGCTAATCATCTGGTTGGGGTCCTGCATAATGTAGCCAATTTTATCGGCGCGTTCCTTGACGGACAGCTTGGCGAGGTCGATATCGGTGTGCCCGTCGTGGTAGGTCAATGTACCCGCCGAGGGGGTCAGGAAGCCGGTAATAATTTGGCTCAGAGTGGACTTGCCGACGCCGTTGCGGCCGACGAGGGCCAGCATGTCGCCGCGGTTGATGGTGAGGTCAAAGTCGTGGAAGATCTGCGGCCCGTTCTCATAGCAGAAACTGAGCTGACGGACATCCAGTAAGGGCTCCCCAGATTGAATGGTGACGGGGACGGTTGCGTTGGCCTGCCAGCTTTGCAAAGCCGGCGCGAGTACTTCCGCGTTTAACGCGTTCACGTTGTCGATGTGGTCGATGTGGTTCAGGTCGCAGCCAGCGTAGCGGAGTGCCTCAATGTAGAGCGGTTCGCGGAGGCCGATTTGTTGCAACTCGTTGCTGCGGAGGAGCGCGTCCGGTTTCAGGTCGGCCACAATCTTGCCTTTGGCCATCAGGATCACGCGGTCAACTGGCCGGGTGAGTACGTCCTCAATCCGGTGCTCAATAATGATCACGGTGTTGTGCAGTTGCTGGTGCAGTTCGTCGATGAGGGCGATGGACTGGTGACCACTCGCTGGGTCGAGCGCGGCTAGTGGTTCATCGAAGAGGAGAATGTCGCCGTCATCGATGAGCACACCCGCCATGGCGTCGCGTTGCTTTTGCCCGCCTGATAGTTCTTGGGGTGATTGGTGTAGTTGTGCGGCGATGCCGAGCCGGGTGGCCCACTGTTCAACTCGCTGGTGCATCTCCGGACGCGCCACGCGGTCGTTCTCCAGGCCAAAGGCGATGTCTTCGGCCGTGGTCAGACCGATAAACTGGCTGTCGGGGTCTTGGAGCACGGTCCCGACCAGCAGTGAGAGGTCGAAGAGGCTGGCCTCCTGGGTGTCTAGCTTGCCCACACGGATGTGGCCGGTGACCTGACCTTTGATTGAGTGGGGGATGGAGCCGTTGATGAGGTTACCCAGCGTGGACTTACCGGACCCGGAAGGCCCAGCAATAAGCACTTTTTCACCCGCATTAATGGTGAGGTTAATATCGTGCAGGGTGGGCTCAGCCTGGCTTTCGTACTGAAAATTAACGTGCTCAAATATAATTGCTGGCATGATTACCTTCCAATAAGTAGTGATTGGTGCGAACGACGGACGAGGAGGCTATCACCCAGATACGCTGATGATAACCTCCCAGTCAACAATTTATTCTTGCTTCAGCGAACCGCGCTTGGTCCGTGATGCGGCGTAGATAACCAGCAGAATGGTGCCGATCACCCCGGTAGAAACGGCGTTACTAATGCCGGAAACAATCCCCTGCAGGTACACCTTGTTCGCAGGCTCGGAGTAGACGAGGATGTCGAGGGTCGGGGCCAGCAGCACCCAGCAACCCAGGTTGGCGATAATTTGGAGGACGTTGAAGCTAATAATCTTCTTGGTGCCGAAGTTACCACCCTCGACGTCGAACCGCTTCCAGAAGAGGCCGATGATGCCACCCAGAATACCGGTGGTAATGACCCAAGTCCACCACGGGGTGCCGTAAGTGAGGTCGTTGAGCATGTGGCCGAGGAAGCCAATGATGAAGCCGGCTACTGGCCCGAACAGGCTGGCAAAGAATGCCAGGAAGCCGTACGAGGTATCGATATTAGTGTTCGGGATACCGGTTGGAACGGACCCAAACCGTTTAAGCAGAAAGACGATGGCCGCGCCGATACCGATGGCGACGACGGTGCGAATGCTGAGGCCGTGCTGTTTGTGATTTTGCATATGTTGAATCCTCCTTGGGGTGTATGCGAACTGCTGATTATGGAAGTAAAAATAATTGCGGGCTACTAGAGGAGACGTACGTTGTTAGTGGAAGAATCCTGATCAAACAAAAACCGCCCCATCATGAAATCAATCATGATAGGGCGGCCAAAGTCGTGGTACCACCTACCTTGTTCCGTATAAACGGAACCTCTTACACGTAAGGAGTGTGTCACCGACCGTTATTGATGGGGATTCATTCTGGTGGGCTACCAGGCGTCACTTGCAGCAAGGGTGACGCTCTCTGTTACTGGTGGGGGAACACCGTACTATTTCCTGAAAGCGGCTGTTAATATGCTTGAAGTTTAGCAGGAGTTGAGGGGAAAGTAAAGAGAGAGCGGAGCAGGAGAGAGCGGAGAAGGCCGTTTAGAAAGCAGAGTATAAGGGGCTCCCACCGAAA
>NZ_BCVS01000149.1:0-4290 GCF_001591865.1 Lacticaseibacillus pantheris DSM 15945 = JCM 12539 = NBRC 106106 | reverse complement strand
AAATCGCAGCTCACCGGGCCGACCTACGCTGCCGTCAGCCGCATTGGGACGGCCTGCCCCGCTCTCCAAAATTCACCCTAGACACCGCCAATCACGCATGATAAGCTATTAGCGTGGTGCCAAACCATGGGTGGGATAGCAACGATCGGCGCGCAAGCGTTCAGAAGGTCTGCGCCCCCACCGTTACATATTCGGTATTCTCAGCGAATGCCACCTGACGGGGTCGTAACCCCGCACACATATATGGGGCGTGACTACGGTCTCGTCTTTTTTTGTACCAGGCGGGGTAGAGCCATCCCCCGCACGAACTACCCTAGAGACAAGGAAGCCGACAGTATGATTAAACAAACCACGTTCTGCCACGGTCAAAACGAGTGGATTCACGTGACCGATGCCAACAAAGACGAACTGGACCGCCTGCGCGCAGACTACGCGCTCGACGACGAGATGTTGGGCTACGCTTTGGACCGCCATGAGCGTGCCCACGTGGAGTACGACGCCGTCAGCAATACCTTCCTGCTGGTCTACAACGTTCCCGACCAGCACGAAGTTCACGGCCACTTTGCCGCCGTGCCGCTCACCTTCATCATTCGCGGTGAACGCATCTTCACCATTGGTGGGGCCAAGGCTGACTACGTGTGCGACCTGCTCGCCGCCCAGCTTGAAGCCGACGACGATATCTCGGCGTTCCAATTCCTCTTTGAGGGCCTCTTCATCCTCACCGAATCGTTCTTTCCGCTCATCGAGAAGGTGGACGAAAAACGCCAGGACGTCGCCGACCGCCTGCGCCGCAAAGCCACCAAGGCCAATCTACTAGTGCTATCAGACCTCGAAACCGGCCTGGTTTACCTAGTCACGGCTGCGAAGCAAAACGCGATGGTACTGGAACAGTTTAAGCTCCAACCACTATTCCGCGGACTCAACGCAAAGGAGCGGGAGCGGCTGAATGACGTCATTATTGAAGCCCAGCAGTTTAGCGAGATGACCCAAACCACTTCGCAAATCATGGACCAACTGAACAGCACGTACACCAACGTGTTGAACAACGAACTGAACGACACCATGAAGTTAATGACGGTTTGGTCACTACTACTCACCGTACCCACCATCGTCACCGGCTTTTACGGTATGAACGTTGACCTGCCCTTTGCCAAAACAACGGGCGCGTGGGTAATCACCATGATCATTACCATCCTCCTCAGCGTCGTGATGGCCGTAGTACTATACCGCCGGATTAAATAGATTGATTGCAAAGGAAGTGTCGCCATGCACCCCACATCACTGCCACTGCTGCACTTCGACGCCAACCCCGACGCCGTAATTAACCCCTTCCGTGACGAGGGTTACCAGTTTCCGCAGCGGATGTTGTTCGCCTTTATCTCGGCCGCCAACATCCTTAAATTCGTGGAGCAGTACCCCCACACCATCGTCGGTACCTTTGAGACGGTCTCCAACGAGTTTCACGTGTACCAGCTCGACGTCGATGGGCACCAGGTCGGACTGTGCCGGGCTCCGCTGGGCGCATCGGCCGCCACCCAACTCCTCGAGTTTCTGATTGCCTATGGTGCCCAGCGCATCGTGACGGTCGGCTCTTGCGGTGTACTCACGGACGCTCCCGAAAACCAGTTTATGGTTGTCACCGCGGCTTTGCGTGACGAGGGTACGTCGTTCCACTACCTGCCACCCGCGCCCAGCATCACGCTCGACGCCGATGTTGCCAGCCACATCCAAGCCGTACTCACGCAACACGCAGTCCCGGTGCACGCCGTCCAAACGTGGACGACCGACGCCTTTTTTCGGGAAACGCGGGGCAAAGTCGCCGCGCACCGCGCTGCTGGTTACACCGTTGTCGAAATGGAGTGTGCGGCCCTCGCAGCCTGCGCACGTTTCCGCGGGGCGCAGTTCGGCCAGATATTGTTCACGGGCGACTCGCTCGCCGCGATGGACGAGTATGTTGCCCGCGACTTTGGTAAGGCTTCCCACCTGCAGGCACTCACCCTGGGGTGTTGGTGCCTGATGTAGCAAAAAGAGAGTGGCCCACAATGCGGTTAGCTCCCGAGCAATAGCGTAATAATGCCGATATTCCTCAGTTCGGGAATATCGGCATTATTACGTTAGGCACAGGGAACTGCATTGTGGGTCACGTTTGTAGGCCGGCTGCTCACCATAACTCCGCTCGGTCACAAGCCGCCCAGCGTCGATGTGTGTCTTTTTTCCGAAGCCGCTACTTATAATCGGGCCTCTTTTGTGTGCACATTACATTATCTAGTCCGTCGCCCAAACGTTATCCAGAACCACCGTCTGGTTACGCTCTGGGCCCACACCGAACGTTAACAGGTTAACCCCGACGAGTTCCTGAATCCGTTCCACGTAGCGACGTGGTGCAGCGGGCAAGTCCTCTAGGCTCCGGGCACCACTGATGTCGTCAGTCCAGCCGTCCAGTTCTTCGTAAACTGGCTGGCATTCACCCAGCTCCTTGAGCGTCGCGGGCATCCGCGTAATCCGGGTACCGTCCGCCTTCTCGTATGCCACACAGATTTTTACTTTGTCGAGACCCGTCAGCACGTCCACCGAGTTCAGGCACAGGTCGGTGACCCCAGCAACACGCCGCGCGTGGTTCACCACCACAGTGTCAAACCAGCCCACGCGCCGCGGCCGTCCAGTCACCGTACCAAACTCGTGACCCGCATTGCGGATGTAGTCACCCTGCGCGTCATCCAACTGCGTCGGGAACGGACCATCACCCACGCGGGACGTGTACGCCTTCACAACACCTACCACCCGGTCAATCCGTGACGGACCCACGCCGGTCCCAGTGGAGACGCCACCAGCAGGGTTGGAGGACGTCACGTAGGGGTAAGTCCCCTGATCAACGTCCAGCATGATTCCTTGGGCACCTTCAAAGAGGACGTTACGCCCTTCATCCAGCGCGTCGTTCAGAATCACGCTGGTGTCCACGATGTAGGGAGCCAGTTGCTGCCCAAAATCGTAGTACTGGCCAAAAATATCGTCATAGTTAACGGGTTCTGCGCCATAAATCTTGGTCAGCAACTCGTTTTTTTCGTCTACATTAATCCGCAACTTTGCGGCCAGGGTGTCCTTGTCGAGCAGGTCAGCCATCCGGATACCCACCCGCGCGGCTTTGTCCACGTAGGCCGGGCCGATTCCGCGGTTGGTCGTGCCAATCTTGGCGTCACCCTTCTTTGCTTCCTGTAACTTATCGAGCAGGATGTGGTACGGCATAATGACCTGCGCGCGGTCACTGATGCGCAAGTTTTCGCCGGGCACGCCTTGTTCACGCAACGCGGTGAGCTCCCGCAGCAGGCTAGCCGGGTTAACCACAACCCCATTACCAATAACGGATAGCTGGTGCGGGTGGAGAATCCCGGATGGCACCAACCGGAGTTTGTACACCTGACCGTTTGCGTGGATGGTGTGACCGGCATTGTCGCCACCCTGGTACCGCGCAATCATGTGCGCCCCCTGGCTTAGGAAATCCGTAATCTTCCCCTTACCTTCGTCACCCCACTGCATACCGACAATTACTGCTGTACCCATTGATGATTCCTCCTCGATTATGACACCAGCAAAGTCGCTACCGCCACTGTCTCAACTTTGAACGCCGACGACGCCCAAAACAATAACCATGATAGCAGTTAACTGGGACGGTCACAAGGGTGTGGGTGGATATTGTTCGGATTAATTTGATTGTTAGTATTATGTAGAGATGAATATGCAGCTATTACATTATTATTCACGAACTTTTTTGATTTCAAAAGATTCGACAGGCAGGAAAAATATTTACCTATTCAACTGACATCTTTACGTAAATGTATAGCTAATCATATATGCCAAATTGCTTACATTTAAAAATGACGAAGCTGATTAGTGTGTATCCTTATGTTTGTTCACTTAATGATTGCACTAAAACAATCATTATTTTATCTACATATCAAAATCACACTTTAGCTAAGCATAAGAAGACCTCCACCAAAAAAACTAGGGGAGGTCTATAGAGTGATATCATAGTAAGCCTTTCAATAGATGACTGGAGGGCGCACTAAAAATGTTTCTTATTAATGCATGCAACTTATTCTTCATTATTCATGGTTTATATCGGTTAACTTGTAAATCCACTTCTTCTTGTAATCCTCGCATAGTGCGGTCCCCTCAGGTAATAAAGGTTGTCGATAAATATATATTAACAATCTTTCTTGTTATCGCCGGCGATACGTTCGTTGTCCTTCAGCTGTGCACTATACTGATCAGCCTCAACGGCTAATTCCTTTT
>NZ_BCVS01000148.1:0-4301 GCF_001591865.1 Lacticaseibacillus pantheris DSM 15945 = JCM 12539 = NBRC 106106 | reverse complement strand
TCTAACTCCTATACGCCGCATTAATCTGCACATACTTATAGGTCAGATCACATCCCCAAGCCTGTCCGGTGGCATCACCCACATGTAGATCAACGTCCAGTACAACTTTGTCGCCCGCCATCGTGGCCTGCACCTGTCCCTCATCGAAGTCAGTGCCCAAACCAGCCGCCACCACCGCAATGCCGTTTATCGCGACGTCCACAGCGTGCACATCGACCTGCACGTCTGTCTGCCCAATCGCGGCTAGAATACGTCCCCAGTTCGGGTCCGCGCCAAAGACGGCCGCCTTCACCAAGTTAGAGCCCACAACCGCTTTGGCCGCCTGCTGCCCTTCCACGGCGTTAGCGGCCCCGGCAACATTCACCTCCACCAACTTGGTTGCACCCTCACCGTCAGCCGCGATATCCTGCGCCAACACCATCAGCACGTAGCGCAAAGCAGCCTTGAAGCTGTCGTAATCGTGGTGTTCCGGGGTTAATGGCGTGTTAGCCGCACAGCCGTTGGCCAGCGCAACCACCATATCGTTAGTTGACGTGTCGCCATCAACCGTAATCTGGTTAAAAGTCGTGTCGACTAACTCACTGATCAAAGTTTGGAGCCGTGGGCCCGCAATGGCCGCATCCGTGAACACAAACCCCAGCATGGTTGCCATTTTGGGATGAATCATGCCGGAACCCTTTGCAAATCCAGAAATAGTTACCGTTTGCCCGTCAATGGGCAAAGTCACACTCGCAGTTTTGGCGTGCTTATCGGTCGTCAGGATGGCCTCAGTGACCCTTAAATCCTGTTCGCGGGCCAATAAGTCAATGCCGTGTTGGATAACGGACATTGGCAGTTGTTCACCAATCACACCAGTTGAAGCCACCCCCACCATATGTACAGGCAGGTCGAGTTTAGCCGCGGCCAACTCGCGCATGGTGACTGCGTTCTCCTCACCCTTAGCGCCCGTGACTGCGTTGGCACAAGCGCTATTCATTATCAGCGCTTGGAGTTCATGATTCGTGCTGATGAGCTGCTTGGTTTGGCGGGTGGGGGCGGCCTGAAACTGGTTAGTGGTATACGTCCCAGCGGCCGCTGCCGGAACGGTGGAAACTAGCCACCCCATATCGGGCTTCACCTTGCGTAACCCGGCGTGCACCCCGTCCGCGTAATAACCCTGTGGCCAAAGAAACTCCGTACTAACTTGATATTCCATGCTAATCCCCCTATGGCAAGATAACGTTGACAGGTTCTCCGGCCATTTCCGGAAAACCAAACATTTGGTTCATATTTTGGATGGCCTGGCCGCCCGCACCCTTGATGAGGTTATCAATGACGCTCACTACCATAACCATGCCCGTGGTGGGGTTAAAGACAGCCCCCACATCGCAATAATCCGTCCCCACGACTTCCTTCAAGTTCGGCAACCGGTCGCCGGTATAGCGGACACCCGCCACGTCGGCAAACGTACTAGTAAAGGCCTCGTCGATTGCGGCCGCCGTGACGTCTGGCCATACCCGCGCGTAGATGGTACTCATCAACCCGCGCGTAATAGGTAGCAACGTGGTATTAAACTGAATGGCCGCAATGGATTGATCCCAAACCTGTAACTGCTGTAATATTTCCGGAATATGCTGGTGCTGGTTCACCTTATACACTTGGAGGTTCTCATTAGCCTGACTAAAGTGCGTTAACTCACCGGGGTGTTTACCCGCTCCCGAAGTCCCGGACTTAGCGTCAACAATAATGCTATCAGTCATAATTAGTCCGGATTGAACCAGCGGCGCAAGTCCCAGCAAGGTCGCGGTGGCATAGCAGCCCGGGTTGGCAATAGCTGCCATACCCGCGCTACTTTGCAAATCGGATAATCCGTAGTGCGTTTGGGCCAATATTTGCTTTGCCGCAGCCGGTTTGTGGTACCACTGCGTATATAGATCTGGTTGCTTCAGCCGCAAATCCCCGGATAAGTCAATCATGGGAAAGCCGGCCGTAATGTACGGTACCGCGGCCGTCCTGGTCACACCGGCAGAGGTAGCGAAGAAAACGACGTCATCTTGAGCCATCACCACCTGCTCACTGTATGGTTGCAGCACGACGTCGGTGGCCCCAACAAATTGGGGCACTGCCGACGCCAATGCGACTGGCTCCGTGAGGTTATGACCGTAAAGATCCACCCCGTCAACATGCGGATGTCCTGCTAACATCTGGTACAAAACCATGCCGGAATATCCGGTTACTCCCACTAACGCTACTCGCACAGCAATCACCTTTTCCTAACAAATATACATTTTTCTGAATATTTTTAGTATACGGCGAATACCTGAAAATGCAAGTGGTTTTGTGAATTTAATTCTATTTAAGGGCACAAACGCCGTATTGCCAAGCCTCATTCGTCCCCGCTTGGAGTGGAACCCATCCGGTTTAAACTGTATATATACAAATGTTTATGCAGTACATCCGAGTATTCGCTTAAAAATCACAGAGCTTTTTGAAGATGATCAACGGTACTAAAAAAGCGCCCTCCGAAGAGGACGCGTAAACGTACCGGCTAGACCGGAAAACGTTATTCAAGTACTATTACTTGATGGCTGCCTTGGCAGCATCAGCAACTGCCGTGAAGCCGGCAGGATCGTTGATGGCCAATTCGGACAGCATCTTACGGTTCATGTCGATACCAGCGACCTTCATGCCGTGCATCAACTTGCTGTAAGAAATGTCGTTCATACGCGCAGCGGCGTTGATACGAGCGATCCACATTGAACGGAATTCGCGCTTCTTTGCACGACGGTCCCGGAATGCGTAACGGTAAGAAACCATCAACTGGGTGTGAGCGGCCTTGAACAAACGGTGCTTAGAACCACGGTAACCCTTAACGAGCTTCATTACCTTCTTACGGCGCTTACGAGTAACTGTTCCACCTTTAACACGTGGCATAATTTATTCCTCCTAAAAAATCACGAACTTCGAACAGTAATTGCCGGAACAATTACTTGATACCGGAAACCATCTTCTTGATACGACGCATGTCACTTGCCGATACCAAGCCAGACTTACGCAACTGACGACGCTGCTTCTTCGTCTTACCGTGGAAACGGTGGGATGTGTACGCGTGGCCGCGCTTCAGTAGACCACTAGCGGTACGCTTGAAACGCTTGGCAGAAGCGCGGTGAGTTTTGAACTTAGGCATGATTTTTCCTCCTAAAAATATGTGTTACTACTTGTTGTCCTGGTCAACCTTCGGGGTGAGCATCAAGAACATGCTCCGCCCGTCCATCTTTGGGCGTGTTTCAACCGTGGCGATATCCGCCGTGGCTTCCGCAAACCGGTCCAGGACCTGACGCCCAATTTCCTTATGCGTGATTGCACGACCACGGAAACGGACAGAAGCACGCACCTTGGCGCCCTTCTTCAGGAACTTAACGGCATTGTTAAGCTTGGTGTTAAAGTCGTTCTCCTCAATCACAGGACTAAGACGAACTTCCTTGATGCTGACGGTCTTTTGTTTCTTACGGGACTCGCGTTCCTTCTTCTGTTCTTCGAAGCGGAACTTCCCGTAATCCATGATCCGTGCTACTGGTGGCTTAGCCTTCGCAGCGACAAGAACCAAATCCAAATTTGCATCGTCTGCTAACTTCAGGGCATCCTGCTTGGACTGTACGCCCAGCTGGTCACCGTTTTCGGCAATAAGACGTACCTCGCGAGCACGAATCCCATCGTTAACCATCATATCTTTAGCTATAACGATTCACCTCCACTTAGTTTACCGAGAAAAAACAAAAAGACAGCGAGACACAAGCGTCCCGCCATCCATGTATATCCGTACATTAGAGCCTAGAGGTCAGTGACTTGGGCGAGAAGCGGGCAACTTCTGCTTTTTCTCAACAGAAAATAGCATACCTGATAAGCCCACCAATGTCAAACGTAACTTATTCGTAACCGGCAGGAAGCGGAGGGCGAAACATGGTGACTTGAACGCGCGGGTGGGCGTTGGGACTGCGGCTTACGTGCCCTACGTCCCAACGCCCACCCACGGGTTCCCGATACAGAGTGGTAGTAGGTGGTTTCCGCTCCGCCCCCGCACGCCTCCGCTCACCAAGCCGACCGACGCGGCCTCACGCTACTATGGCAGTCACCGCTCCTGTCAGGTGTGCTGTTGGAAGCCTCGGCTGTGCGTTCTTGATTTTTCAATTGCTCTAATCTCAAGTGTCCTGGTGCTGTACTCGTACGTTATTCAGACTGGCTAGTTATTGATGCGGTCGTGGACGATTACCAGCTCATTAGTAGATTCGTGCGCAAGTGTGGTTCTGGCCGTTGGGGGTGCC
>NZ_BCVS01000147.1:0-4321 GCF_001591865.1 Lacticaseibacillus pantheris DSM 15945 = JCM 12539 = NBRC 106106 | reverse complement strand
GTGGTTACCATGGAGCGCCCCACGAAAGCCGCAGCTCACCGGTCCGACCTACGCTGCCGCCTCAATCCAACAAGCACAAAGTAAAAGCCGAGCGGTGTGCCGCTCGGCTGTATACATACACGATTATTGTCCCCGGTGCGTCCGCCAGTAATGTAGCAGGACGGCGGCGATGAAGATGACGCCCACCGCCAGCGGAATCCGCGTATCCGGGTTAATCGCCATGAAGATGACGACAACGGCCAGGAATGCCAGTGTGAGGTAGTTGCTCCACGGCGAAAATGGCATCCGGAATTGGTCCTCACCCTGCAGCACGGGGTGTTGCTTACGGAATTGAATCTGACTCAGCAGGATGACAATCCAGGGGATGAGTCCGGGTAACACACTGGAGCTGTACACAATCACAAAGAGGTTCTTGGTACCCGGCCACAGTAGCGGCACTACAAAATTAAGAATGACGCCAATCCCAATCCCCGCCGCAATGGTGACCACCGGCCAGAACGGAACCCCGTGCCGGTTCAGCTTGGTGAAATGCTGCGGCAACTGCTTGGTTTCCGCCAACGTGTAGCCCATGCGGCTAGCACTATAGATGCCGGAGTTGGCACCAGACAGTGCGGCGGTGATGACAACAAAGTTAATGATGGTGGCCGCGGCCGCGATGCCGACTTTGGCAAAGGTTTCAACGAAAGGTGAACCGATGGTACCCAGTTTGTCCCAAGGGTACACGGTGACGATGACAAAAATCGCTCCCACGTAGAAGATGAGGATACGGCCCACCGTGGATTGAATTGACTTCACGATGGTCGGGCGGGGGTCCTCCGCCTCGCCGGCCGTAATTCCCAGTAACTCAACACCCTGGTAGGACGCGACGACAATTGATAGGGCAAAGACAAAGCCGCTGAGGCCACCGGTGAAGAAGCCGCCGTGGGACCAGAGGTTGCTGACGCCGAGCGCGTGGCCGCCGTTACCAAGGCCGAAGAAGATGAGCCCCAGGCCGGCGACAATCATGAGGATAATCGTGACCACTTTGACCATCGCAAACCAGAACTCAAGCTCGCCGAACGCTTTAACGGAAATGAGGTTGGCAATCGTCAGCATTAGCAACGCCACAAGGCCGGGAATCCACTGCGGCAAGCCAGGCCACCAGTATTCGAAATAGCTACCAATCGCGATCATCTCGGACATACCGACGACGAGAAACTGGAAAATATTGGCCCAGGCCGTGAGGTAGCCAAATACGGGGTGCAGGTATTCGGAGGCAAAGGAGGCGAAGCTCCCGGTGACGGGGTGGGCGTAGAGCATCTCGCCGAGAGCACGCATAATGAAGTATAGAAAAAGTCCCGCCAGCGCGTAGGCCAACATGACGCTGGGGCCAGTCCACTGGATGGTGGATGCGGACCCCATGAAGAGGCCGACGCCGATGGTGCCGCCAAGCGCGATCATTTGCATGTGACGAGAACTCAATTTGCGTTGCATGGTTTCGAAACCCCTATTCTTTGTATGGTTTGATGCACAATAGTTTGTAGTTTAACACTAATGGCATACACTTGTCTTTAATGCTTATACAATGGTGTTGATGATTAGCGAGGGTGATGCTTTGCCCTCCATAATTGTAGTCATAAGCGCAATCTTTGTTGTTGAAAAACTACAAAAGTGTTTCATTACGTCCATTTAGTACCAGTATTCTTTGAATCATGTTAACCTTGTTGGTGAGGACCAATTCTTGAGGAGGTAGTACCCGTGCCAATGTTGGGTCAGAAAAAACATCGCCAAATTGCCCGCGCATGGCTGATTACGATTTGTGTCGTTATCGCGATCGTTGCGGTTGGTAGCGTGGGCGCGTACGCCATCGGTGCCCAGAGGGCCGAGGCTACTGCCAGCGCCGTGAAGAAATCCAGTCAGTCCAGTGCTAAGAGCTCCTCTTCAACGACAAAAACGAAGAAGACGACGGTTAAAACCGTCGACTACACTAAGCCGTCAGAGAGCAAGGCTTATCCGGATGTAAATAAGTATCCCAACCTGTGGATTCGGGTTTCCACCGAGAAGCAACGCACATACATCATGAATGGTGATAAGGTGCTGTATACGATGTACTGTTCAACGGGGATGACGAACAGCACGGATACCGCAACGCCACACGGAACATACTACGTTCAGGCGGAGCGGGGTGAGACCTTCTATAACGCCCAAGAAGAGGAAGGGGCCAACTACTACACTTCGTGGTCAGGCCACGGTAGTCTCCTGTTTCACACGGTGCCCATCGACGTTAACGGTAACTATATTAAATCCGAGGCTGCCAAGCTGGGCAAGAAGGGCGGCGCCTCGCATGGTTGCGTGCGTTTGACCATTCCGGACGCCAAGTGGATTTACACCAACATTAAGTACAACACGAAAGTGGTAATTGACTAACAAGCACGTTATAATGTTTGATTAGGATTGTACGGCACGTTCGTGACCAAGCAGCTTTCCCGACCGGATGGAGAATCCGGTGGGGGAAACTGCTTTTATATAGGCTAATTATCGCCGCCGGTCAGTGTGCCCTAGTAAATAATTGATGATACTCAGTACGCTGAACCAATAGGAGGAACTCATTGCTCACAGTTAATAACGTTAGTATGACCTTTACCGACCGGACGTTGTATACGGACGTCAACCTGAAGTTTACGCCGGGCAACTGTTACGGCATCATCGGTGCCAACGGTGCCGGCAAGTCAACTTTTCTGAAAATTTTGGAGGGCAAGTTAGCACCCACCACCGGGAGTGTGACGCTGGATCCGCACGAACGGATGAGTAGCCTGCAGCAGGACCACTTTGCCTTTGATGACCAGACCGTGATGAACACGGTGATGCAGGGACACAAGCGCCTGTTCGAGGTGATGGAGGCTAAAGACGCGCTGTACGCCAAGCCGGACTTCTCGGAAGAAGACGGCCTGAAAGCGGCTGAGCTGGAAGGCGAGTTCGCCGAAATGGACGGCTGGAACGCGGAGAGCGACGCCAGCCAGTTGTTGCAGCAGCTGGGGATTCCTGAAGAGCAGCACCAGACCATGATGGGTGATTTGCCCGAAAGCGACAAAGTGAAGGTGTTGTTGGGTCAGGCCCTCTTTGGTCAGCCCGACGTGCTCCTGCTTGACGAACCGACGAACGGTTTGGACACTCAGACGATTAGTTGGCTGGAGGACTTTTTGGCCGATTACCAGAACACCGTCCTGATTGTCAGCCATGACCGACACTTCCTGAACGCCGTATGTACGATGATGTGTGACGTCGATTACGGCAAGATCGAACTATACGTGGGGAACTACGATTTCTGGCGTCAAAGTTCGGAATTGGCTCAGCAACTGAAGTCCAACGCGAACGCGAAGAAGGAGGAGCAGATTAAGCAGCTCCAGGAATTCGTGGCGCGGTTCTCGGCTAACGCCAGCAAGTCGAAGCAGGCGACTGCGCGGAAGAAGCAGCTGGACAAAATTACGCTGGATGACATCAAGCCTAGCAGCCGCAAGTATCCGTACGTGAAGTTTACCCAGCAGCGTGAGATTGGTAACGATTTGTTGCAGGTGCGCGGCCTGGCTTTGACGGTTGATGGACAGCCGGCGATTAGTAACGCTAGCTTCATCCTGCACCCCGGTGAAAAGACGGCGATCATCAGTCGGAGCGACGTGACGGCGACCCAACTGCTACAGATGTTGGCGGGGGCGGTGCAGCCGGACGCTGGTGAAGTGGCGTGGGGTGTGACGACGGTGCGTGGTTACATGCCAAAGGATTTGAACAGCGTCTTTGAAGACGACACGCTGAGTATTTTGGACTGGTTACGGCAGTACGCGCCGAAGGATCAGCAGGACAACACGTTCTTGCGGGGATTCCTGGGCCGGATGTTGTTTTCGGGCGACGACGTGTTGAAGCCGATTAACGTGCTTTCGGGTGGGGAAAAGGTGCGGAGTATTCTGTCGAAGTTGATGCTGACGGAACCGAACGTGCTGATTATGGACGACCCGACCAACCACTTGGATTTGGAGTCGATTCAGTCGTTAAACGACGCGCTAGTGGCCTTCCCGGGTTCGGTTATCTTTACGAGTCATGACCACGAGTTCATTGAGACGATTGCGGACCACATTATTGAGGTGGGACCACTCGGGGTGGTTGACCGTGCGGACACGACGTATGATGAGTTCTTGGAGCACCCGGTGGTGAAGGAACAGGCGCAGAATATTTACGGATAATGTAAAAAAATTATATAAATGATATATAATGGGCGTATGCGGGAGTGTGCGCTTTTTTTTGCGTGGAGAGTAGCGCTTTAGCGCGTACTCAGCGCCACTCGGAGGCA
>NZ_BCVS01000146.1:0-4361 GCF_001591865.1 Lacticaseibacillus pantheris DSM 15945 = JCM 12539 = NBRC 106106 | reverse complement strand
ATGATAGGTATGCAACGCAAAGTACCATAAAGAAAAGCCCGGGAAACCGGGCTTTTTGCGTACAGAAGAAGTAGCTAAAGGACAAATTTGTGCAATTTCTGTGCACCTTATATCTTTTCCAAGGCGGCTACGCGCAACAAGCTATAATGTGCAGCGATTGTTTGCAAATTTGAACCTACGTCTGTGTTGAATATTGTTTGTAAATACAATCGTTGCATTGACTGCCACTGGGTAAAAGAACGGGTCCCTTACCCGTGTTGAGGCTGGGCAAAGGTTGGTGCACAGCAGTAACTGGTGCAGAATATTTACAATTAAAGCACGCTTACTATTTGAAAGTAGAGCGACAACGTGGTACATTATTATTGTAAACGGTATCAAAATAATGCATACAGAAAGAAGTGTGTTTTTATGGCAGACGCAAAGACCATTCGTGCCAGTGTTGCAATGCTACAAGTATTGGAATCATGGGGTGTCGACCATGTTTATGGTTACCCTGGTGGTTCGTTTAATTCCACCATGTCCGCCTTTGACGACGAAAAGGACCGTATCAAGTACATCCAGATTCGTCACGAGCAGGTGGGGGCGTTTGCGGCCGCGGCTGACGCTAAGCTGACCGGTAAGATTGGTGTGGCGTTTGGTTCTGCTGGCCCTGGCGCGACCAACTTGTTGACGGGTCTCTACGACGCCCGTGAAGACCACGCGCCAGTACTGGCCCTGGTTGGACAGGTGCCGCACACCAACATGAACTACAACTACTTCCAGGAATTTGATGAAGACCCAATGTTCCAGGACGTTTCTGTTTATGACCGAACCGTGATGACGCCTGAGAGTTTACCATACGTTGTGGACAAAGCTATTCGCGAAGCCTACAAGCACAGTGGCGTGGCGGTAGTCATTATTCCCAACGACTTTGGGATGGCAGAAATTCCTGATGTACCGTACGGTAGTGCTAAGGCCGAACTTGGCGATAAGCCAGCCCCACTGCCACAACCAACGGTAGAGGAAATCGACGAAACGTTGAGGATGATTAAGGCGGCTAAGCGTCCGGTCATTAACGTTGGTCAGGGTATCAAAGGTGGCGGCGAACGGCTGGTTGAATTGTCCCGCAAGCTCCAGATTCCGCTGGTGACCTCCAGTTTAGCTACTGGTGAGGTGGATCCACACTACGAGGCTAACCTCGGTGCTCTCGGTCGTCTAGGCTCCAAGGCCGCAAACGAAATCTTTGGTTCCGCGGACTTGGCCATTTCCATTGGTGCAGACTTCCCGTTTGCTCGGGTTGTCTTTGAAGCGCGTCCATTTAAGTTTATTCAGGTCGACATTGACCGTTCTAAGTTTGGGCGCCGGCACCATGCTGACTTGGCGGTTTGGTCCGATGCCACCGCCTTCGTGGACAAGCTACTGGAACGCAGCGAGCCCGCTGCACCGAGTGCGTTCTTCGAGGCGGCCATCGCGGACAGCAAGGAATGGGAAGGTTACCTGCAGAAGCGGGCCGATCGTGACACTGACCCACTGGAGGCTGAACCACTATACAAGGCCATCAACGCAGCTGCTGACGACAACGCCGCCTTTGCAGTTGATGTTGGTGACAACAGTATCAACGCGATTCGCTACCTCCACTTGACCCCGAAGAACAAGTGGACCATCTCCGCACTCTTTGCTTCGATGGGTACCGCACTTCCGGGCGCCATTGCCGCGCAATTGGACTTCCCGGACCGGCAGGTATTCAGTATCTCCGGCGATGGTGCGTTCTCCATGGTGATGCAGGATCTGATCACCGAGAAGAAGTACAACCTGCCAATCATCAACGTGGTGACCAGCAACAAAGTGTTGGGGTTCATCAAGGGCGAGCAGGACGACGTCGACATGACTGAGTACAGTGGGATTGATCTTGCTGACCAGGACTTCGCGAAGATTGCGGAGGCAATGGGTATCGAGGGCGTGACTGTACGTAAGACCAGCGACCTGAAGCCTGCGTTTGACCGTGCGGTGGCTGCAAGCAAAGCCGGCAAGCCATTCTTGATTGACGCCAAGATTACTGACAACCGGACGTTTGCTACGGAATCGCTGTACGTGAACGTGCACGACGGCCAGGTCGATGAGTTCTTCAACCCAGCCTTCAATAGTAAGCACGACGCCAAGAAGCTGAAGACGCTGGAAGACTTCTTTGCTTACTTTGGCGCTCAGGAGCTGCACCCACTGGCATACTTCTTTAAGGATGCAGGTGTGGAGTTGTAGTTTGCCAGAACAACAATTAATGTAACTAAATAAACGCCTATCCGGGTCCGCACATGGCTACTGCCAGTGCGAGCAGGATAGGCGTTTTTGCGTGGAATGGTGCGAGGGTTAAAACATCTGTAGTACCGCCACCACGATGATGGGGATGACTAACGAAGGTAGGAGGTTGAGTGTTTTAATCTGTTTGAGGCCCAGAATGCTGATGCCACTCGCCAGAATGAGTACACCACCGACGACCGATAATTCGTTGATCATGGTGCTACTGATGGCTCCGCGGAGAAGGGTGGCGCCCAGGAAAATTGCGGTTTGCCAGCAAAAGAGCACGGGTGCAGCGAGAATCATGCCAATCCCAAAGGTGCTGGCGAGGACGGTACTGGTGACGCCGTCTAACATTCCGTTAGTCATGAGCATGGTGGTGTCCCCACGTAACGCCGCCTCAATGGGGCCAACGATTGACAGCGTCCCGATACAGAACAACAGGATGCCCGTTGATAATCCCTGACTCAGTCCGGAGCCGCCAGCGCGACGCTCAAGCAGGCGGTTAAAGTGTCCATCAAGGTCCAACCATTCGCCAATGACGCCACCAACGGCTAAGCTCACAATAAATAGAACTGGGTAGTGACTTTTATTCATGTGCGTGAGGGTGGTGTTCAGCCCGATGGCGATGACGGCCAACCCCATGGCGGTCATCATGATGGTGTGATAATTTTCGCGTAAACCGTGACCAAGCATTGAGCCCAGCACGCTACCACCAATAATCATTGCCGTATTAAACACCGTACCCCACATGTTACCCACGCCCCCGAATTGATTGATAAGTGTTAATTATACCGCATTAAGGCAAAAGAAAACCGTTTAACCCATATTCAGGGCTAGACGGTTAGATTGACGTATTACTGTTGCGGTGTACGGCTAGGCAGTAAGGTAATGACAAACGTTAAGATGCCACTGACCAAGCCGATTAATGCTGACTGGTTGCTACTGTACCCCCAAATCATGTTGGCAAATAAAACGATGGCGTACTGGATGAGAAGAACCCACCAAGGAATTCCCGCATCGCGGTAACGCCGGATGATGAGGGCGAGTGATGGTAATAGTACCGCCAGGCCAAAGATGATGAGGATGATAATCATGAAGCCAGCACCCACCCAAATGCCCGACCAGATGTCCTCCACCGAGTTAGTGGAAAGTGTATAGGCCGTACCAGTCAGGGCGGTGAACAGACCGGTGAAGAATAAAATGTATAGGATGAATGTCCATAGCGTGATATACCAGTACTCACTTCGACGGGACCGGCCCGAGAAGTTCACGTAGTTGGCAAAAAATGCGGGGATGGTGGTTAACCCTGTTGCACCATAATAACGGTTTTTGGCGAAGTCTTGTTCAAAGCGATTGCTCTTAATAGCCATAATGTTGCCTCCTTCTTCGTACTATTAATTAAAGCATAAATAACAACGGTTTACCAGCAATGTATAAATAATTAGCGCACTTTGTTGCCATGCCCCGCTGTCAGAAAAGGCAAGTGTAAATTGTTTTAGCACTCGCTTGACATGAGTGCTAAAAGGTGGCATTATATATTATGTAAACAAGGAGCGGGGATGAATCCCCCGAAGGAAAGGAAGAATTGATGATGGCTAATGAAATGATGCAGCGGAATGATATGTTTGCGGATCCGTTCTTTGACAATATTGGTCGCCACTTCTTTGACGACGTGTTTGCTCCGCAACAGGTTCGTGGTTTGAAGACGGATATTGAGGACAATGGTGACAGCTACGTTGCGCACATTGATGTTCCGGGTATGACCAAGGACGACATTCACCTAAGCTACCAGGACAACGTGCTCACGGTGCAGGCCACTAAGAATAGCAATGCTGACCACACCGATAAGGATGGCAACTTGCTGATGCAGGAACGTAGCTATGGTGCGATGTCCCGTAGCTACCGTTTGCCCGACGTTGATGCTAAGGGTATTAAGGCCAGTTACGCGGATGGCGTACTCAACGTGACGTTGCCAAAGGTAGATAAGGATAACCAGCAGGACCACGAGATTAACATTGACTAATATTTAGCGCACGTTTTCGCGCGAAATGCTTGGCAAACCTCATGTGACCTGATATACTAAACTC
>NZ_BCVS01000145.1:0-4370 GCF_001591865.1 Lacticaseibacillus pantheris DSM 15945 = JCM 12539 = NBRC 106106 | reverse complement strand
GCGGGGACCAGCCGCTCAAACGGAGCCACCGCGCCAGTACGACCAGCCACTACCAGCGGTCACCGTGGAGCGGTCCACCAAGTCGCAGCACACCACAGCGCTCCCACCGGTCAGAACCGCCAACCAGCCTGCCCACCTAACTTATCAACGGTGGAACAGCTTGTGCCAAAAACCTGTCTTTTGTGCGGTAACCGGCAGTAATGGCACCGTCTCGCCCAGCAGCCGCCGGGCCACGTTGCGGTAACGTTTGCTGGCGTCATTGTCCGGGTCCATCACTACGGTCTCGCCTTTATTGGATTGCACGATGACGTCATCGTCATCCGTAATCAGTCCCAGCAAATCAATGCCTAAGTGCTGCGTAACGTCGTCAACGTCCATCGCGGTGCCGTTTTGGACCATGTGTGGCCGCACCCGGTTGATAATGAGCTTGGGTGGCAACGACATGCTCGACTGTTCAATCAGACCCACGACACGGTCAGCGTCACTCACCGCCGACACTTCTGGAGTGGTCACCACGATGGCTCCGTCCGCGCCAGCAATGGCATTCCGGAATCCTTGTTCAATCCCCGCGGGTGAATCCAAAATAATGAAGTCAAAGTCGGGCTTCAACTCTGCCACCACCGCGGCTACCTGCTCTGGTTCCAACGCGTCTTTGTCGGCATTTTGTGGGGCGGGTAACAAGTACAGGTTATCATCAAAGCGCTTGTCCTTGATCAGGGCCTGTCGCAGCTTGGCGCGACCCGTCGCCACGTCCACGATATCGTAAATAATGCGGTTGGATAACCCCAGTACCGCATCCAGGTTACGCAACCCGATGTCCAAATCCAACAACACCACGCGCTTGCCGCGTAGTGCGAGCGCGGTGCCAATATTGGCACTCGTTGTCGTTTTTCCGACCCCACCCTTACCGGAGGTCACAACGTAACTTGTTCCCATCATTTATCCTCCACTTGGTCAAAAATCCACGGGCGTAACTGCCGTAGCTGCACACTAGGGGCAAAGTTGAGCATGTGTGCGTCATCCATGTAGCACAAATCGCCCGCGGCTGGATGCTCATCGTCAATAATGGCCACTGCATCAGCCAACCGCACTTGTTCCACACCCGTCATGTCACCCACAACCACTGCGCGAGCGTTGTCGGGAAACCCAGCGTGGACGACACCCTCAGCATGGCCCAACAAAAAGATTGAGCCGGTCGCCTTAATGCTAGCGCCAGGGTGGAGTACACCCGTAAAGACCACGTCACCCTCGTAACGCAGGTCTTGACCGGAGCGCACCACCCCACCCGCAAAGTGGGTGCGTGCTGCCGCTACTTTGGCTGCGGCTACCTGGGCATCAACCACATCAGCCGTCAACGCGCTCACAGCAAAGCGCGGATAGTCGTCAAAGACCGCGGCCAAATGCTGCCGCTGATCCTCTGTCAACAAGCGATTCCCCGTCGTGACCGTGAAGCTAACGTTGCCCTCAGGTGTTTCCGCGTACAAGTGTGCTATTAAATCAGTCAACTGGGCGAGAATGGCCTCAAAGCTGGCGTCTTCATCCAACCGGAGGGTAAACCCATCCGAACTGGCCTTCAACACAACTGCATCCACAACGCACCCCTCCATCCAAATATTAGTCTTGCGTTAATTTTACCAGTAATCGTGATAAAACGTAGTACATAATTGCAAAGAGAATAATATTCACGGTCAAACCGGGTGCAATATGTTGCGTAATCAGCGCACCAACCGAAGCGGTTGTACTCCCCAGCATCATCGCCACCACGTAGCTAGCAACTTCGCTGATGGTCACCGCAATGACAAATACGGCCCATACAAACAGCCACCGTCGCGGAACGATTGGGCGGACCTGCGTCACTAGAAATACAATCAATGGCAGGATAAAGGTATTCACGCCCAAGATACCAGTGTAGAAAAAGTCAGTGATTAAGCCCGCGCCGATGGCAATGGGCATCACCCAGTTTTCCTGGGGCACAAAGACGACGACCAGTACAAGGCTCAGCAAAGTCAATTGGGGTACACCAGTGTACGTGGCCCGCATAATCCACTGACCCAGTACGTGCGCGACCGCTCCATCGAGCAAGACGGCCAAGTAGACGGTGGCAATGGCAACCCAGTGCCGGGTAAATTTCTTTTCGTCCACGCCGTTACCCCCCAATTGTCCGCTTGATCACCGTTACTACATCCATATCGTCCAAGTTACCGGCCGGTTTGATGTAAACTTTGTCCGCTAAACCGTAGTTATCAGTTTTAACCGAAGCCACCTTACCAATCAATAGGCCTTTCGGAGTGAGTCCACCCAATCCGGATGTCATCACCTGTTCGCCCTTCTTAATCGTTTGGTTAGTAGAAATTTGGCCCAGCACCAGTTCACCCCGGGCCTTGTTATACCCAGTAATGATACCATTAACCGCGTTGCCACTACTACGGACGACTTCGGCCGCAAAACGGTTCGATGCCGAACTGTTAGTACTGATCATTTCAACTTTAGAGTTAGTCTTATTAACCTCGACAATCCGGCCGACTAAACCAGAGCCGGACATGACGGGCATGTTCTTCTTGATGCCCGCCACGGACCCTTTGTTAATCACCACGGTGTTAGTCCAATCTGAAGGTGACCGTGAGATTACTGAGGCCGTGGCCTTGCTGTAATCAGTCAAAGTCGCGTTGAGGGCCAGCTCCTTTTTCAGGCGCTTGTTTTCCTGTTTTAACGACTGGTTTTGCACCTTAGTCTGGGCTAAGTCGTCCAAACTGGACTTCAACCGTTCGTTTTCGGAATAAGTATTGAAAAGGTTAGCCACGTCGTCCAGGGCGTTACTAATCCCGTTGGCGGGAATAGCCACCACCCAGCTGGTGATACCCACCACGTCGTTCCCCACCTGTTGTACAACTGGTGGGGTGTTTTTGTTGTTCCTGACGCTAACTGAAGCCGCAATTAGCCCTACACAGACCAATAACGACACCATCAGCACAATTAACCGTTTGTTTGAGAAAAACTTCTGCATGACACTGCTCCTCCAGGATGACGCTGGTTGCCATCCCGCTTCTGCCGGTGCTGGGACCACATCAATTGTTCAACCACGCAAGCAACTGGTACGTACCCTCAACAAAAAAGGGCCGGGGCAAAATACTTGTCCCGGCCCACCCTGTTGCTCTACTTCTTCATCGCTTCGATGTTCTTCAGGGATTCACCGGTACCGGTAGCCACACAGTCCAGTGGGTCCTGCGCGATAAATACAGGCACCTTTGTTGCGTCGCTAATGACGCCGTCGATACCCTTCAACAGGGCACCACCACCAGTCAACACGATACCGTGGTCGATGACGTCGGCCGCAATTTCCGGTGACGTTTCTTCCAGGGTCTCCTTGATGGCAGTAATAATTTCCTGCACAATTTCGTTGATGGCCGTTGCCACGTCTACAGCGGCAATCTCGACCGTTTCTGGCAAGCCGGTCAACAGGTTACGCCCACGAATGGCCGTACCCTCGATGTCCTTGGCTTCCTCAACCGAGGCCGAACCAATCGCAATCTTGATGTCTTCAGCGGTCCGTTCACCAATCAGCAGGCTAAACTTCTGGCGAACGTAGGTAATAATAGCCTCGTCAATTTTGTCACCAGCCATACGAATTGAACGACTGGATACAATTCCGCCCAAAGAGATAGTGGCAACGTCGGTAGTACCACCACCAATATCAACCACCATGCTACCGGTTGGGTCCATGACGGGCAAACCTGCACCGATGGCAGCCGCGTACGGTTCCTCGATGACGTAGGCCTCCTTGGCACCAGCAACCTTCGCGGCATCGATAACGGCCCGCTTTTCAACTTCGGTTACACCACTTGGCACACAAACCATAACGTATGGATGTGCGTTGCCACCCAGGGCTTTCTGGATAAAGTACTTGAGCATGGCTGCGGTGGTGTCGTAGTCGGCAATTACGCCGTCCTTCATGGGACGAATGGCGGTCAAGTTCACCGGCGTACGGCCAATCATATCCCGCGCTTCAGTACCGACAGCGGTGATTTCACCCGAGTGGGTATCCTTGGCCACAACGGAAGGTTCGCGCAAAACGATGCCCTTACCCTCGACGTAAACCAATGTGTTCGCTGTACCTAAATCAATTCCAATATTTTTAGTCCCTAATCCAAACAAGCCGTTCTCTCCTTTGGGCATCATGAAAATTCTAACAAAAGCAGTATATCACAGTTGCAGGCGATACCAATGCTCGGTACTGGAAATTTCATAGTCTTAGTCTTTCCTTATAGTACATAGGGTAACATTTTGCAGCGCCGCGTTTCAACACAGTTAGGGTTGGCGTATGGCGGCAGCGTAGGCCAGCCCGGTGAGCTGCGGCTTACGTGGGGTACTCC
>NZ_BCVS01000144.1:0-4544 GCF_001591865.1 Lacticaseibacillus pantheris DSM 15945 = JCM 12539 = NBRC 106106 | reverse complement strand
CCGCGGCTTTTGCGGTTGGAGGTTTCACCGTCGCACCGGAAACCGCGGTTTTTGCGGTTGGAGGTTTCACCCTAGCAGCGGTCACCGTGGAGCGGTCCGCAAAGTCGTAGCACGCCACGGCACCCCCACCGGCCAGAACCGCCACGCGAATAACGGTAGTCACTACAGCAACCGCGTCAACGCCGCGGGTACCGGACACTGCACGTCGACTGTGTGGTTAGTAAACGGATCGGTAAACACCAAACGTTGCGCCAACAGCGCTTGCCCCTCCTGGACACTAACATCCCCGCCATATAGGGCATCGCCTACCAACGGATGACCTAGGTAAGCCATGTGTACCCTAATCTGGTGCGTCCTGCCCGTACGTAACGTGCATCTAACCAAAGTCGCTTGCTGTCCCCGCTTGAGCACCACGTAATCGGTGCGCGCGTATTGGCCCGCTGAATCCACGCGACGATGTACACCATCCTGGTCACGACCCAACGCCACTTCCAGGCGACCCCAGTTTTGGGGAACTACGCCGCCAACAACCGCCAAGTATTCTTTGTGCACCGTCTGATCCACCCCTAGCCGATCCAGACGCGCCTGAGCCAGCGGGTGCTTCGCTACCAGCACCACGCCCGCAGTGTCACGATCCAGACGCGTAATGATGGCGGGCTGTGCCGCGTCATACCCCTGTTGCACGAGGTATCCCGCCACTACGTTCAGCAGACTCCCCCGCGGATTGCTTGGACCCGGTACGCTAGCGCATCCGCCAGGCTTGTTCACCACCAGCCAGTTTTCGTCTTCAAATAAAATGTCCAGGTTGCCATCAGCCGGAACAACCGGTTTGTCGGTCGGCAATGCAAAGATGACCTGATCACCACTGGCCAGCGGTACATTGCCCACCGTCTTGCCCTTGACGGTGATGGCATGACCGTCCGCCATACGCTTAAACAGCCGGTAGCTAACACCGTAGCGATCCAATAGCCTCTTTGTGGTTGTTTCATTCCGGGCAGTTAGTTGAAACGTAAATTGCATGCTGGCACCCCCTCGTATTAACCGTATCATTCTACCATCTGGTGCCGATTTACACGAGTTAGTCCCTCTTCCCTAATTCGCCAAGTAGACCAATAGCAAAGGAGCCGCGGCTACGTCACCGCGACTCCTGTTTGAACAAAGTAGACACCACTAGTCCGTTATTATTACTGGTTGCCGTACATTAATTCGTATTACCATACCAACACTACTTCAATTGCTGCAGCACCTTAGCTGGTACGTCCTTTGCGTTCACACTGAAGGGGCCCTTAGTCACGCGAGTCTTGCTAACATCTGCCTTCACGTAACTACCAGGTGCCAACGGGGTAGGGTTCGCACTGGATTGTTCAAAGCCAACGGTGCGTGTTTGTCCGTCGGTAGTTACCCACTTAAAGGTGTAGTCGTACGAATATTCTTGACGGCCCTGACTATCGGTCACTTTCTTGCCGTCGCTATCCCTGGTCACCGTCTTTTTCGGAGTGGCTGGTACAACCGCGTACGCCGTGTCCGAACGGTACACATTGAGGTACTCCTTGATACCGACAAAACCAACGCCACCAACGATCACTACCGCGATGATTGCCCAGATTAACTTCTTCATTGTGTAAACCTCCGTCATGTGTAATTGATTGAATAATCATATTATCGCCAAATTCATCTTTGCGCACACCAGACCTAAGACCGATTTATGGCTTGCTCATGCGAACGTATGTTCGTATAATGGTGGGCAGAGGGAGGTGTGACGCTTTGGATTACCAATATGAACCCCACGGAGTATTCTTTTTAATCGACAGCCGCTCGTTTTACGCGTCGACTGAGTGTGTCGCCCGCGATTTGCACCCCCTCAAAGTTGCTCTCGTCGTCATGTCCGAGCAGGAAAATACCAATGGTGGTTTAATTCTCGCAACATCCCCCAAAGCCAAGAGGATGTACCACCTACAGGCCAACGTATCCCGTCAGCGTGATCTGCCTCAAGACGAGCAACTAATCGTGGTCCCTCCGCGGATGAACATGTACATTCAGAAGAACCTCCAGATTAACCAAATCTTTCAACGGTACACGGCCCCCGCCGATATCTGGCCATACTCCATTGATGAAGCCATCCTCAATTTAACGCACTCTTGGCGCCTGTCTGGACAAAGTCCGTGGGATGTTGCGCGTAAAATCCAGCTCACAATTCACGAAGAGACGGGGATTTACACCACCGTCGGCATTGGCAATAACCCTTTGCAGGCCAAAGTTGCGCTCGATATTTACGCCAAGCACAATCACGATAACATTGCGGAGATCAACTATCAGAACGTACCGCAACGCCTGTGGACAATCACAAACATGGAGGATGTTTGGAGCATCGGCCACCGCACGGCCAACCACCTCCGCAAAATCGGCATCAACAATATCTGGGACCTCGCCCACGCTAACCCCTACGCACTCCGCGCAGAGTTTGGGCTGGTTGGCGAGCAACTATTTGCCCTTGCCTGGGGCATTGACCGTGCGCATCCCGGTCAGGTAGAGCCTCCTAAATCACCGAGTATCAGTAACTCACAGGTACTCCCCCGTGACTACGTGCACCGCGACGAAATTCGCCTGGTGGTCAAAGAAATTGGCGAACAGGTTGCCGCACGACTGCGACACCGCCATCTGCAATGCACCAAAGTTAGCTTGAGCATCGGCTTTAACTACGCATCGGCTAGTGTTGCTAACCGTGGTGGTTTCGGGGCCGAGGTCACCGTCAGCGCCACTAACAGCAACCATGACATTATCGCCGCCCTACTACGTATCTTTGACCATTATTGGACCGGCGAGGGCGTCCGCAATATTGCCGTCAGTTGCGGGCACCTCGGTAATGACAGCGGCCAGCAGCTAGAACTGTTCCGTCCGTTGCAACAACAAATTCGCGATAACACCCTTGAACGCACGGTAGACACCATTCGCTCACGGTTTGGTTTCACCGCACTCGTCTACGCCAAAAGCAAACTCACTGGCGGCACGGCCATCAACCGCGCCGGGCTCGTGGGCGGACATAATGGAGGTAATAGCTATGAATAAGGACGCAGATACCATCAATCAGCGTGTCGACCAACTATTTACGCGGCACAGTCGGACCCGTTACTGGATTACGCTGGTGGACGACCGCTACAACCACAGCTTCAACTTTTTCTTCAATATTTTGCCCCAAAAGCAGCGGCACAAATCCATCCCCCTACACTCGTTACCCAGTGACGACCTAGAACGACTAGAACTAACCGTCAATGCGATTCATGAACACACCAAACTGACCATCGAGATTCGGGGATTTCAGGGGATGCGCTGGCCGATCAGCGGCAACGTTATCCAAAGGAAGCAACGTAGTGACGATGCCTAGAAAAACTGCTTTAGCCGTAATTACTGGCAATTGATTACGATAACATTTGGCCTGCCCGCCAACACGTTGTAAACTAGACCTAGCGATTAAATTAGTAACGAAGGACGGTGCTTGCATGCAACCAAACCTGTTAAACATTCACCATGGCTTTAACTTCCGTGATCTTGGCGGGTACACCACCACCGACGGCCGGCGTATCCGGAACCACCGCCTGGTGCGTTCGGGCAAACTGGACCAGTTGTCGGACCGCGACGTGCACTTTCTCAGTGAATATGGTGTCCGCCACGACGTAGACTTCCGCTCGCCGGATGAGCAGAGCCAAGCACCCGACCGGCAGCTTCCGGCGGCCAACTATTCCTCCCTACCCGTTTTCATTACCGACCAAACTCAGGTATCCAAAACGTGGGAAGAAGAACAGGCCGAGTTCTCGCAGGATGCCCAGGGCGGATTCAAAAACATGGTGCAGACCTATCGCAACCT
The DNA here is from genome assembly GCF_001591865.1 of Lacticaseibacillus pantheris DSM 15945 = JCM 12539 = NBRC 106106. NCBI lineage: Bacteria > Bacillati > Bacillota > Bacilli > Lactobacillales > Lactobacillaceae > Lacticaseibacillus > Lacticaseibacillus pantheris. The sequence continues at coordinate 682 of NZ_BCVS01000144.1, read as the reverse complement.
GGTGCTACAAAAGCCGGCGCAGGATGCCTACCAGCGGTTCTTCAGGGTATTACTTAGTAGCAATCAGGAACACGCCACACTTTTCCATTGCACCGCCGGTAAGGACCGTACGGGTATGGGCGCCGTGTACTTACTCAGCGCACTCGGCGTTGACTCCCAAACCATTCGGGCCGATTACCTGGCCGCCAACCAGTTCATCCAGACACCACTAAACGATATTATGCAGGAAACGCGCGATCACGGCGGTAACGCCAACTTGTTGCAAAGTATCCACGACCTGTGGACCGTCCACGGGGAATTCTTAGACAGCGCGTTGGCAACCATTAAGGCGGATTACGGCGGCATGGACACGTACCTACACGACGTTATTGGCCTATCCAAGACGGACCGCGATGATTTGCAGCGGTTGTACTTGGAGGAAGCGGGATAAAGGAACACAGAGCGGAACCGTGCGGTTAGAAGGTAGAGTGTAAGTGATGCGGACGAGCCAGCCCGCTTTTGGCTGGGTGGTCCGCATTGCTTACACGGCACCTTCTGCACGGTGGAGCTCGACTATGAAACAGAGCGCAGCCCCGCGGTTAGAAACCGGAGCATAACGTACTTTGATGGTGAAGCCCGCACTTGGCTTCATCGTCAAAGTGGGTTATGTGCAGGTTTCTGCGGGGTGGAGCTCGACTATGAA
>NZ_BCVS01000143.1:0-4628 GCF_001591865.1 Lacticaseibacillus pantheris DSM 15945 = JCM 12539 = NBRC 106106 | reverse complement strand
GGAGCGCCCCACGTAAGCCGTAGTTCACCGGTCCGACCGACGCAGCCGTGAACCACTACCGTATCAGCCTACGGCGCAGGCACGTAAGCCGCAGTCCCCAAACCCACGCGCGTTCATAACCGCACACTATCGCCTAGCAGCCCCCACCGCAAGCTGCAGTAAATGCAACCTTGGTGACTGTACGCGAACAGTGTTAAAGTAGTCTTTGGTTAATAAACGCAGTGTGCTCTGCACTAAATATGTTTAAAGGATGGTTATGAAGATGGCTCTCAACGAAACGTTAATGGAAGACCTCAAAACGGCAATGAAGGCGCACGACAAGATTGCGCTGAACGTGGTGCGTTCACTTAAAAGCGCCTTGACTAACGCAAAGATTCAGGCTGGTCATGATTTGAGTGAAGACGAAGAGGTTGCAGTTTTATCCACGCAACTCAAGCAGCGTAAGGAATCCCTGGAAGAATTCACTAAGGGCGGTCGTCAGGACTTAGCTGATGAAACCAACCAGGAAATTACGATTGTACAGCGGTACTTGCCACAACCACTATCTGACGAAGAGGTGGGTGCCATTGTGGACGAGGCCATCAGCAGTACCGGCGCGACTAGCGCCAAGCAGTTCGGCCTGGTCATGAAGGCGGTAATGCCTAAGGTTAAGGGCAAGGCAGATGGAGCCGTTGTCAGCCGGTTAGTGAAGGAAAAGTTGAACTAACTAGTGGCGACGGTAAGCAGGGGTGTTGGCGAACAACCAGCACCTCTTTTGCATACTGGCAGTAAGTAGAACGGTTTGCGACACCGCTAACTGTGGTAAACTGGTGATAAACAATTTCAGGGGGCGTGTTCTTGGCAACGGACTCAGTTACGAAAACATTATCTATTGAGTCGGTCGATCAGATGATTAACCTGATTGGCGTAAACAACTCAAACCTTACCGTGATTCAGGAAGGCCTGAACGTGGACATGGCCGTGATTGGCCAGGACATCCGCATTACCGGGAGTAGTGCGGATACTAGCGCCGCTTATCAAGTGTCGACGGCGCTTTTGTCGTTGCAACAGCAGGGCATCCAGCCATCCGGACAGGACGTAGTCAGTGCGGTCAAAATGGCGCAGAAGGGCACCTTGGAGTACTTTGCGGATTTGTACACGGAATCGCTGATTAAGGACACCAAGGGCAAAGCTATCCGGGTCAAAACCTTTGGCCAGCGTCAGTACGTTGACGCCATCAAACACAATGCGGTCACGTTTGGTATCGGCCCTGCTGGTACTGGTAAAACCTTCCTGGCCGTCGTCATGGCCGTGGCAGCACTTAAAGCGGGTGAGGTCGAGCGCATCATCGTGACGCGACCGGCAGTTGAGGCGGGCGAAAATCTTGGTTTCCTACCCGGCGACCTCAAGGAAAAGGTCGACCCGTACCTGCGGCCTATTTATGACGCACTTCACGCCGTTCTGGGCACGGAGCACACCAACCGTTTGATGGAGCGCGGGGTCATTGAGATTGCTCCGCTAGCCTATATGCGTGGGCGCACGTTGGATTCCGCCTTTGCAATTCTGGATGAGGCGCAAAACACCACCCAAATGCAGATGAAGATGTTCCTCACGCGTTTGGGTTTTAATTCCAAGATGATTGTAAACGGTGATGTTTCGCAAATTGATTTACCCAGCAAGGGCCGCAGCGGTCTGATTCAGGCTGAGCAGATTTTGACGCGGGTTCCACACATCCGGTTTGTCCACTTTGGCACGGACGACGTGGTGCGCAACCCCGTAGTTGCCGATATCATCGCCGCCTATGACCGCGGTACCAACGGGCCGGGCAGTAAGCAGGCGGCCAAACAGGCAGAGCAGCGCGAAGACCGCAAAGATGCAGCGACAAAGAAACCGACCGATGAATAAGGAGACAGCATGGATCTAAGCTTTTTTGATGAAGACCATTTATTAACTGATGAGGACGCAGCCCTTGTGCCGCGCTTGGTTGACTTTGCCGCGGAGCAATTACACTCGGCACCCGATACCGAAATGTCGATTACCATTGTCAGTGATGAGGAAATTCGCCGCATTAACCGTGAGTACCGCGATACGGACCGCGTAACCGACGTCATCAGCTTTGCGATTGAGGATGGTGATAAGGAACAGTTGAGCGGCTTTGAGGGGATCCCGGAGAATATTGGCGACCTCTTCATCGCCCCCGGTAAGGTGCGCGAACAGGCGGCCGATTATGGGCACAGCTTCCAGCGTGAGCTCGGCTACACCGTCGTTCACGGATTCCTGCACCTAAATGGGTATGATCATATTCAGCCTGAGGACGAGGCGGTCATGATCCCGTTGCAGGAAAAGATTTTATCGGCCTTCGGCTTGGAACGGTAGAGGGAAATTGATGGATAAAACACAGATTGAACAGTTAGTGAATGAGGCTAAAGCAGCTCGCGAACACGCGTACACGCCATATTCACACTTTAATGTGGGGGCGGCCGTGGTCACCGACGACGGGCAACATTACCGTGGCGCCAACATCGAGAACGCGTCCTTCGGGTTGACCATGTGCGCCGAACGTAACGCCATCTTTGCGGCGGCCAGTGCGGGTGAGCGACATCTCGCCGCTATCGCGGTCATCGCCGACACGGAAACGGGCGTCTCGCCATGCGGGGCATGCCGCCAAGTCATGACGGAATTTGCCGACGCGGACACGCCAGTATTTCTCGCCAACCTGCAGGGTCGCATTGACACGACCACCGTGGGCGCATTGCTACCGGGTTACTTCACCAAGGGGGATATGGACCATGACTGAACACCATTCTGGATTTGTCGCAATTATTGGTCGGCCGAACGTGGGTAAATCCACCTTCATGAACCGAATCTTAGGTGAAAAGGTGGCCATCATGTCACCTAAGGCGCAAACCACGCGTAACAAGATCAACGGTATTTACACTGCGCCTGACGTACAGATTGTCTTCGTTGATACCCCCGGGATTCACAAGCCACAGAACGCGTTGGATGACTACATGGACCAGGCTGCATTATCGACGCTGAACCAGGTCGATGCCATTCTGTTCATGATTGCTGCTGACGAACAGCCAGGCAAAGGTGACCAGTGGATTATTGACCAGCTTGAACATGTCACTAAACCAGTTTACCTGCTGGTGAACAAAATTGACGCCGTGCACCCAGATGATCTGTTGCCGTTGATTGAGAAGTACAATGGTATGTACGACTTTGCCCAAGTGTTCCCCATCTCGGCGACCGAAGGCAATAACGTTGACGAGTTGCTGACCCAGTTAACCGCGGAACTGCCGGAGGGACCGCAGTATTATCCTGACGACGAATTAACTGACCACCCCGAATACTTTGTGGTGGGCGAACTGATTCGGGAAAAGATTTTGACTCTTGTCCACGACGAAGTTCCTCACGCTACGGCGGTGGTCGTTGAACGCATGAAGGATTACGAGGGTGGTAAGCTCCAAATTGAGGCTACCATCTTCGTAGAACGTTCCGGACAAAAGGGTATCATTATTGGCAAAGGTGGCGCGATGCTGAAACAAATCGGGATTAAGTCCCGGCAGGACATCGAGGCGCTACTGGGCGAACCGGTCAACCTGAAGTTGTGGGTTAAGGTCCAGAAGGATTGGCGCGACAATAACGCGTACCTGAAGACCCTAGGGTACAACAAAAAGGATTTACGTAATTAAGGAATGGTGACCGTGTTTACGCACGGTCGTCTAATGGTGTCTGATGTTGACCAGCATGTGCATGGTGAACTGGGCACCTTTTTCAACGGGCCAAGACTGAGAGGAGGGGTGGTCAATGCAAAGTGCACCGGAAAAATTTCGGGGTATTGTGATTAGTCGACAGGCATATCGCGAGTCCGACCTGTTGGTTAAGATACTGACGGACCGGTTTGGCACCAAAATGTTCATGTTTAACCGGGCGCGTAAACCTGGGTTCAAACTCGCCGCGGCTATTCTGCCCTTCACCAGTGCCACCTACGAGGGTACCGTGCGGGCTGACGGCCTGTCGTTTATCCGGCAGGCGGCCGACCTCAGCGCCCATCCCCACATCAGCGCCGATATTGAAACGGACGCATATGCCACGTACATTTTGGCGCTCATCGACATGGCCTATCCCGACGGTGAGCCGATTCCGCAGTGGTTTGACTTTGCGGCCAGTGCGTTGCGGCGCATCGACGAGGGCGTAGACGCGGCCATCCTCACCAACATTGCGGAGGTGCAGTTACTGGCGGCGTTTGGCGTGGCACCACACTGGGAGGATTGCGTTGTTTGTCACCGGACGGACCTACCACTCGACTTTTCGGAAAAGTACGGTGGTTTGCTGTGTCGCGACCACTGGGAGCTAGACGGGCGCCGGTATCACGCCTCCGCAAAGGCCATCTACCTACTCCGGCTGTTTGCCACGGTACCGTTATCGCGGCTGGGCCAGGTAAACGTGGCGCCAACCACGCGGCGAGAATTACGGGTGCTGCTGGACCGCATCTACGACGACATGGTGGGCGCCACGCCGCGGGCGAAGCGCTTCATCGACCAAATGGGGCAATGGCAGCAACATTTGTAAGCGGAGCTGACCGATCGGACGGTGCGATTGTGCCCGTTGTTGGCGTAGTGGAGTCAGACCGCGTCGGACGGACC
>NZ_BCVS01000142.1:0-4728 GCF_001591865.1 Lacticaseibacillus pantheris DSM 15945 = JCM 12539 = NBRC 106106 | reverse complement strand
TGAGCCGTTAGCTCAGTCGGTAGAGCATCTGACTTTTAATCAGAGGGTCGACAGTTCGAGCCTGTCACGGCTCATTTCCAGTAGGATCAGTTTAATGCGGGTGTGGCGGAACTGGCAGACGCGCTAGATTTAGGTTCTAGTGGTTATTCAACCGTGGGGGTTCGAGTCCCTTCACCCGCAGCAGTTAGCTGCCCATGGCAGCTGCTTTACTTTTTAGCCGACTTAGCTCAGTTGGTAGAGCATCTGTCTTGTAAACAGGGGGTCGTAGGTTCGAATCCTATAGTCGGCAGTTACCAAAATAATATGCGGAAGTAGTTCAGTGGTAGAACATCACCTTGCCATGGTGGGGGTCGCGGGTTCGAATCCCGTCTTCCGCTTTTCATGAAGACGCCGGGGTGGCGGAATTGGTAGACGCACTGGACTTAAAATCCAGCGGTGAGTAGTCACCGTACCGGTTCGAACCCGGTCCTCGGCAGAATGAACCAAATTTAATATCACGCACCCATAGCGCAATTGGATAGAGTGTCTGACTACGAATCAGAAGGTTGTAGGTTCGACTCCTACTGGGTGCATTTTTTAATCGGGAAATAGCTCAGCTTGGTAGAGCACCTGGTTTGGGACCAGGGGGTCGCAGGTTCGAATCCTGTTTTCCCGATGCCAATATAAATTAGTATGCGGAAGTAGTTCAGTGGTAGAACATCACCTTGCCATGGTGGGGGTCGCGGGTTCGAATCCCGTCTTCCGCTTTTCTAATATCGGGAAATAGCTCAGCTTGGTAGAGCGCTACGTTCGGGACGTAGAGGTCGCAGGTTCGAATCCTGTTTTCCCGACTCAGTACAACGATTTAGCCAGTTTGGTTAGACCGTTTTTTTGTGCTCTCGTTGACAAGCGGGCCACAAACTGGTAACTTAGACCACCAAACCACCATGTTGTTGCCTGACTATAAATGGCATTTGGCAAAGTTCATTAAAATACGTATAATGAAAGTCAAGATTAGTCAAACACGAAAAGGTGGTGATTGCGTGCAAGAGCAAAGTATGTCGGATATTATTGAGGCGTATCTGAACACGATACTCGCTCAGCAACGGCAAATTGAGATTCGCCGCTCTGAAATTGCGGAACGGTTTAACTGCGTACCCTCGCAGATCAATTACGTTCTGAAGACCCGTTTTACACCACAGCGTGGCTACGCTGTGGAAAGTAAGCGTGGCGGGGGCGGGTACATTCGCATCGTTAAGGCCCGGTTACGGGACGAGCAGGAACCCCTAACGGTGATGCGAGCACACATTCCTGACCAGCTTAATGAGACGGATGCCCGTGTGATGACGCAACAATTATTCGACGCGGATGTAATTAATCGCGAGACGGGGAACGCCATGTTGGCGGCGATGAGTCACCGGACTTTGGCGATTACCGATAGTGAATCAGAGCAGGTTATACGAGCACGCCTGATGCGAGCTTTTCTCGATAGTCTGCGGTATGAACGTTAACCACGTTCCGGGAGGTTTAGTATGGACAATTTATTTACGATTAGTGCCAAGAATGTGCTGTTAATTGCACAAGAACAGGCCAAGTCTTTCCACCACCATGCAGTTGGTTCTGAACACATCCTCCTGGCTTTGGTTGTTGAACAAGAAGGGGTTGCGGGCAAGACGTTGCGCCAACTGGGCGTCAACGAGGACGAGGTGCATGACGACATTGAGGCGTTTACCGGCTACGGTACGGTGCCTGATAGTGCCCTGGGTCCAGACAGCTTCCTACCATACTCGCCCAAAGGCAAAGCCATTCTGGCGGCAGCGGGTGACGAAGCTAAGCAAATTGGTGCCGTCAAAATCGGTACGGAGCATATTCTGCTAGGATTACTCCGCGATGATGACACGATTGCCGCCAAGATCATCCAGAATTCAGACCTTTCACTAACTAAATTACGCCAGCTTGTATTAAAGAAAATGGGTGTCACTGAAGGCCAGCAGGCAAAGCGGCCACGTGCGCGCCAACGCCAGTCCGTTGAAACGCCAACTTTGGATGGGTTGGCCCGCGATCTGACCCAAACCGCGCGGGACAATAAGCTTGACCCCGTTGTGGGCCGCAGCCAGGAAATCCACCGGTTGATTCAAGTGTTGGCACGCCGGACCAAGAACAATCCGGTGCTGGTAGGCGAACCAGGTGTGGGTAAAACCGCTGTGGTTGAGGGCTTTGCCCAGCGAATTGTTGCTGGTGATGTGCCCGTTGAGATGCGGGAAAAGCGGTTGATGATGCTCGATATGGGGTCATTGGTTGCCGGCACCAAGTACCGTGGTGAATTTGAGGACCGTTTGAAAAAGGTGATTGAAGAAGTCGCCGCCAACGGTCAGGTTATCCTGTTCATTGATGAGCTGCACACACTGATTGGTGCGGGTGGTGCCGAGGGCGCTATTGACGCCTCTAACATTCTGAAGCCGGCGCTGGCTCGGGGCGAGCTGCAGTTGATAGGTGCTACCACCTTGGACGAATACCAGAAGTATATTGAAAAGGATGCTGCGCTGGAGCGGCGTTTCGCTACCATCCAGGTGGACGAACCTAGCACGGATGACGCGTTCCGTATTCTGCAGGGGTTGCGCCCACGCTACGAACAGCACCACGGCATTACGATTAGCGATGCGGCTTTGAGTGCCGCCGTACAGTTGTCCAACCGTTACATCTCCTCGCGTTTCCTACCGGATAAGGCGATTGACCTCGTGGACGAAGCTGCCGCAATGGTGCGCTTGGACGCCGATGAGCAGCCAACTGCTGCTGACAAAGACGCGCAGAAGTTGGCCAAATTAGTTGCCGACAAGGAACAGGCCATTAGCGACCAGGACTTTGAGGCTGCTGCCAAGATTCGTAGCCGTGAAATGAAGTTGCGGGATAAAATTGCTAATAACGCCGCGGTGGCCGACGCTGAAGACGCCCAGCCACAGGTGCGCACCGACGTGGTTGTTGGTGAGGAGGACATCGCGAAGGTGGTGGCCCAGTGGACTGGCGTTCCGGTGACACAACTGACTAGTAAAGACAGTGAACGTCTGATCAAGTTGGAACGGGTCCTTCACGAGCGTGTGATTGGTCAGGAAGAGGCCGTTAGTGCGGTTGCTCGGGCTATTCGCCGGGCCCGTAGCGGCATCAAGGACCCTAACCGTCCTATTGGTAGTTTCATGTTCCTGGGTCCAACTGGTGTTGGTAAGACTGAGCTTGCTAAGGCGTTGGCCGAGGCCATGTTTGGGAGTGAGGACGCGCTTATCCGGGTGGACATGTCCGAGTACATGGAGAAGTACAGTACCAGTCGTCTGATTGGTGCGGCTCCGGGCTATGTTGGTTACGAGGAAGGCGGCCAGTTGACGGAAAAGGTGCGGAACAAGCCATACTCCGTTGTACTGCTAGATGAGGTCGAGAAGGCCCACCCGGATGTCTTTAACCTCCTCCTACAGGTACTTGATGATGGTTACCTGCGTGATGCAAAGGGGCGGATGGTGGACTTCCGCAACACCATTCTAATTATGACGTCCAACTTGGGTGCGACCGCACTCCGGGATGAGAAGAGCGTCGGCTTTGCAGCTGAAAACCATGGTGACGACTACAAAACCACCAAGAGTAGGGTTCTCGAAGAGCAAAAGAAGTACTTCCGGCCTGAGTTTATTAACCGAATTGACGAGACGATTGTTTTCCACAGTTTGGATAAAAAAGAACTGCACGCCATCGTTAAGTTGATGGCCAAGACCCTGATTAACCGTGTTACGTCAATGGGCATTGGCGTCCGGATTACGCCAGCCGCGGTTGATGCGATTGCCAAAGCCGGCTTTGACCCTGAATACGGGGCCCGGCCGTTACGCCGTGCGCTTCAGACCAAGGTTGAGGACCGTATGAGCGAGATTCTCCTCGCTGGTGATGCGGTGACTGGAGATACGATTGTCATCGGTGCGCGTAAGGGTGCCATCACCTTTGACGTCAAGAAGCAGGAGCATCCTGCCGACGATGCGGTGACCATCGAGTAGTAGCTCGTAGCCATCAACGTCTGACCTATGTTAGACGCTGGACGATAATGTCCCGATTTTTGTTAAACGTGTGCGCGGGTGGCGGTTCTGGCCGCCGTGGGTGCTGTGGGGTACTCCGACTTTGTGGACCGCTCCACGGTGACTGCTGCTAGGGCGAAACCTACAACCGCAAAAACCGCGGTTTCCGGTGCGAATTATAGCCTGCCTGCCCGTACTTGGCAGGCAGGCTATAATTTCGTCGCGCCGTAACTCGCTTCGCTTCGAACGGCGGCAAGCCCCTTACAGCAGTCACCGTGGAGCGGCCCAGTCGTCTTCACACCCCACGGCACCCCCACCGGTCAGAACCACATTTGTGAAAAATATATGAACGAGTTGGTCAACTGCCAATATCGTATCAGTATGGCTAAAGGTATAGACTAACTATCATATCTACAGGATATATCACGGCCCAAGACTCAGATGGTTAATGCATAATTCGTAATCGAGGTAACTGAGATTGTATCTATTGGATTATCAGGAATCCGTGAACGGGCAAAACACGTCTTGTCGTGACGCCTGTTTACTACGGTAGCGAGAGGCCGTGTCGGTTGGACTGGTGAGCAGAGGCGTGTGGGGTCGGAATGGTAACCACTGCCCGGGGGTACACCGCCGTAGGAACGTAGTGACGTACGGCGCGACGAGTTTGGAAACTGCTCGGTGGGTTTCCGGGCAGGTTCCAAAT